>JBAPYD010000674.1:0-2766 GCA_049284555.1 Chromatiaceae bacterium
GCGGAGGAGCAGACCACCCTAGCGATCTCCCGGGAGCTGGCGGCGCAGGCCAGCCTGGCGCGGGCGAGCCCTGAGGACGGTTTGGTCCGGAGCACGCTGCTCGCCATCGAGTCGCTGAGGCGGCGGCCCACCTTGGAGGGCCAGACGGCGTTGATGGCCGATGTACCACTGCTCCGCCACCGCATCGCCCGCCTCGCCCATGACGGTGTGGTGGCGGCCGTCGCCTTCAGCCCGGACGGCACGCGGCTGGCGACCGCGAGCATGGATAGCACCGCGCGGCTGTGGGAGGTGGCGACAGGCCGGGAGCTAGGGCGCCTCGCGCATCACGGTGTGGTGTTGGCCGTTGCCTTCAGCCCGGACGGCACGCGGCTGGCGACCGCGAGTCTGGATAAGACCGCGCGGCTGTGGGAGGCGGCGGGCCGGCAGCTGGCCCGCCTCGCGATTTACGGGGAGGTGTCGGACGTCGCCTTCAGCCCGGACGGCGCGATGCTGGCCACCGCTGGACCGGGACCGAGGGCGCGGCTATGGCTGTGTCGCACCGAGGACCTTATCGCCGCGGCCTGCCGTTGTCTGGAGCGCAATCTTACGCGCGATGAATGGCACCAGTACCTGGGCGAGGCGCCGTACCACGCGACCTGTCCAGACCTTCCGCTCCCTGGGGCAAGTCAATGAAGACCCAAAGGGCCCCCGCCTGAAGGTCTCCCGGTAAATCAGGCTCTGCGCAGCGAGCGAGAGATCCACGAGGAGCCGTGCTTGCCATCGCGCCCCAGTGCCGAGCCGAAGTGACGGCGAGCCCCTCGCTCTGCGGCGCACGACCTCGACCCCCGGTACCATAGAGCCAATCCGGCCCGCGGCCAAAGGCCGCCAGGGTTCATCGGCCTTTGACCAGTCCCTGTTGATCGCGGAGAAAGGAAGGCATGCGCGGAGAGCGGGAGAGACGGCTGGCCGAGCTACGCGAGGCCTTCGAGTCCGGTGCGATCGGGCGGGATACTTACGAGGCCGCCGTCGCCGCGCTCTCCATCACCCAAGAACCCACCACTCCATCGTCCCCGCCGGAAGCGCCGGGCGAGGCAGAGCCGTCTGATCAGCCTCCAAAGGTCGAGCAGCATTCTGGGCCGGCGGTCCCCAGCATCGGCGCCAGCATGAGCGCCGGCCTGAGCGGCAGCGGGGCCATCGCCCAGAACGCCGGCATCGCCGCCAATCAGGATTCCGTCGCCATCGGCGGCAACGCAGAGCACAGCACCATCGTCGTCGCCCAGGAGGGCTCGACCGTGGTCTTCGGCGACGTTCCCCTGCCGATGAAGGCGGTGGACCGCCAATCGGCCCTCGGCCGTTATCTCCAGCACGTCGTCAGCCGCAACCGCTATCTCCAGCTCCAGGGCATCCGCTCCGGCGGCAGGCTGGTGCACATCGAGCTGGACCGCATCTACATTCGCCTGCGCGGGACTCAGCAGCGGCTGGTGGAGCGCCCGCTCGAGCAGGAGGAGGCGTGGCTGCGGGAGGAGGCCGGGCTCGCCCCGGGCGAGCGGGGGTGGGGGCTGCGGGTCACCACCGAGACCCTCACCGTGAACGTCGAGGAGGCCCTCCAGTCCCACCGCCGACTGGTGGTGCTCGGCGACCCGGGGAGCGGCAAGACCACCCTCCTGCGCTATCTCAGCCTGCCCTATGCCCGGGACCTGGCGGAGGGCACCGCGTCGGTGCAGGCGAAGCTGGGGCAGGAGGAGCCCCACCGCCTGCCCATCCTGCTGCCCCTGCGGCAGGTGGGGGCCTTCCTCAGGAGCGCCTCGGACGACGGGATCGAGGGCCACGCCCTGCTGCTGCGGTTCCTGCTGCGCTCACTCGCCGAGGAGCGCATCGAGCTGCCACCGGACTTCTTCGACGCCTGGCTGAGAAGTGGCGAGGCCGTCCTGCTCCTGGACGGCATGGACGAGGTGCCCGACCCTGATCTGCGGCGCCGGGTCTCGCGGCTGGTGGAGGGGTTCGTGCGGGCCTAGCCGGACTGCCGCTATGTGGTCACCAGCCGCATCGTCGGCTACGTTGGACCGGCGCGCCTCGGGGAGTCCTTCGCCACCACCACGGTGCGGGAATTCAGCCTGGAGGACGTGCACCGCTTCCTTACCAATTGGCACCGTTCGCGGGGCGGCTCGCCGGGGCCGGTCTGGAGGGCTATGGACCGGCGCTGCGCAAGCACCTGCGGAACCCAGGCGGGCTGGTGCTCCTGGACGGCCTGGACGAGGTGCCTGAGGCGGAGCAGCGGCGCGAGCAGGTGAAGCAGGCCGTGGAGGACTTCACCGAGGTCTATCGCCGATGCCGGGTGCTGGTCACCAGCCGTACCTACGCGTATCAGAATCAGGACTGGCGGCTGCAGGGCTTCGCGGAGGCGGTGCTGGCCCCCCTGTCGGACGGGCAGATCCGGCGCTTCATCGACCGCTGGTACGCCCATGCGGCCACCCTGGGCAGGCTCGACGCGGAGGATGCCCAGGGCCGGGCGGCCCTGCTGCGGGACGCCGTCTTCCGCCGTGGTCGGCTCCTGGGCCTGGCCAGACGCCCGCTGCTGCTCACCCTGATCGCGAGCCTCCACGCCTGGCGGGGTGGAAACTTGCCCGAGAAGCGGGAGCGGCTCTACGCGGACACGGTGGAGCTGCTGCTGGATTTCTGGGAGCAGCGGCGCCTGCGCCGCGACGCCGCCGGCAACCTCAGATGACCTGACTTCGGGGAATTTATGTTGAACCCAATTTCAGCACCAGGCGCAGAGTCGTGCGCGGG
>JBAPYD010000675.1:0-2563 GCA_049284555.1 Chromatiaceae bacterium
TCGCGGAACAGGGGCTCGGGCTCGATGCCGTGGCGCTCGAGCAGGCGCCAGAGGATGCGGGCGGCCGAGGCGAGCAGGGTTGGGTTCATGCCGGGTGCTCCTGCGTTCGTGGCGGTATCTGCCCCATGCGGCTGGTTCCGGTCAGGCGGTCATGGAGGCTTGCGCAGGGTACTGCAATGGCGAGGCGGGTCAAGCGTCGCCTGCTCCCTCGGACCGCGGTCCCGGGTGTCGTCATCAAGCCCGGGGGCTGCCCGGGCGCCTCAGCTTAGCCTAGACGGGCGGATCGGCCCTTCCCCCATCCGCCCCGCCCCTTTGGCGGGCCCTCTCCTTCTCTCAGGACCGCTTTCCGCGCGGATGGCGGCTCAGGTCAAACGGTTGGCCGCCAGGGGCGAGCCGACCGGACGGCGGATCGTCAGACTACGCCCAAGTCACGCGGAAACCCGGGACTAACTCGGGGAGGCGGTGGGCACGGCCTCGACGCGCGGCTGTGGTGGTCCTCGGGATCGCCGTGGGCGGCCTCCAGGCCGAGACCGCCACGACGGTCTGGGCCAAGTGCATGGTCGGCCGTGGGCACCCGGCCTCCTCGGTCCCGCTTCACTGATCACACACCCCAACCCTGGCCAGGAGACCCCAATGGAGATCGTCCTGCTTTACATCGCCGCCAGCTTCGTCGTCGCCGTCGGCGCCTCGAGCCGCAATCGCAGCGGCCTTGGCTACTTCGTTCTGTCGCTGCTCATCAGCCCTGTGCTCGCGTTCCTGCTGTTGATGCTGATGCCCCCGAGGCCGGAGCACCGCTTCGACGCGGCCCCGGACGTGCGACCGGAGCCAAGGCTCGATGATCCGGACAGGCACCCGGGCGAGTCCTTGCACCGCCCTTCTGAGCGGGGCCTGAAGCACACCTGAGCGCGGCACCGCGTTCGGATCAGTCGCCGGGTGACGACTGCGAGATGGCGGCGTGCGGTACTGCGCGCTTGATGGGCGCCGTCATCATCACCCCCTTTTTACCAGCAACGCCAAGGTCCAGGCGCTGCTTCGGCGCCGGAAACCTGCCGGCTCCTCGACACCTCCGCTGACGGCCCACGGTTAGGAGACGCGCAATGACCCTGAGCCCCACGAGATTCGCCAAGTACGCACTCCTGGCCATCGCCTTTATTGTCGGGTTCGCTCTGGGCGGATGGGTCCACGGGGCCGAGCCCTCGGAGGCCTTCGAGCGCTGGCAGGAGTCTCACCGGATCGTCGAGGAGCACAGGGACCGGATCCGCAAGGAGGAGATGCTGCGGCTCCAGAAGGAGCAGACCTGGTACGCGCGGCAACGCTATCTGCGGGACCTGCGCAGGGACAAGCGGAAGGAGAGGAAGTGAGGAAGGTCGACCGGATGCTCGCGGCAATCGGCAGGGGAGCTGAGCAGGAGACGGCGGTTTCCCGCTCTGCCAGTAAGTCCTCTGCATCGCGGAAGCTCGGGCGGGAGCGATGGTGAAGCCAGACCGCACGGCCGATGGTTCGGGGCGGATCACGATGTCGCCGGCCAGTGGGGCTGTCCTTTTCTCGAACCTGGCCCCGGCGGGCTCGGGTCAGCGCTTTCCCGCACCGAGGGTCGAAGCGCGCGAGCCGTTGTTGATTAGCGCCCGGATACTGTCCATGGGCGCCCTCGCCGTTGGTTGCTAGACTGATCCGCGACACGGTCCCGAGGCGATTGGAGCCATGCGACGATTCCTCAAGTTTCTCCATACCATGGGCACCATCGGCCTGATGGGAGCCCTCGCGGCGCTGCTCGTGCTGCTGGCCGCCTTGCCCGATCCGACGACTTCCCTCAGCGAGTACGCCAGCTTACGCACGGCCATGGGCGGTATCGCGGCCTGGCTTCTGCTCCCGTCCCTGGCGCTGGTGCTGGTCAGCGGACTGTGGTCCATGGCGATCACGCGCGCCTTTCACAACGCGGGCTGGGTCCTCGCGAAGCTCGCCCTCGGGGTCGTGATGTTCAAGGACGTGCTGCTGTCCGTTCAGGGGCCGGTGCAAACGGAGGCGGCGCGGAGTGCACAGGCCCTGGCCGGGGAGCTCGACCCGGCGGTGCTCGGAACGGTCATGCACAACGAATGGGCCGCAGTCTGGGTCGTGCTGCTGATCGCCACGGCCAACGTCGTTCTCGGCGTCTGGCGGCCGAAGTTCTCGCGCAGACGACAGGCGCGGGCAAAGGCCCCAAACGGCGCCCGCGTCAGTACTGCCGGTAGCGACACCAGACCCGCTGCGCAGTCGGAAGACCCCGTCGCCTGACGCCGCCCATTGTCTGAGGCGGAGGACATTTTGCTTGCGGGAGGAGGCACCAGACCTCCGCAGTAGGCACTCCCAGCGGCAGGTTATGTCGCTTGTGGAAAGCCTCACATAACCGTCCGGACCTGCCGCTCGAGCCGGCGTGGTCAGCGGCAGCTTGAGGTCGGGAACGGTTTTCGGCTCAGGCGGCCATCAGATTTCCTGATGGGTCCTCACTGATTGTGATGGGTAACACTCGGCGGAGGGCTTGAAGTTTTTGCCCGGCCAAGACCTGCCACCCAGCCGAGTCCCTCCT
>JBAPYD010000676.1:0-2814 GCA_049284555.1 Chromatiaceae bacterium
CGGCGAGGTGTTGGCGAGCCGCACCAGGGATCCCTTCGACCGGCCCCTCGCCCTGGCCCTGGCGGGGCTCATCATGCTGGTGGTGGCCAACACCTCGCCCTTGATGTCCCTCTCTGCCGTCGGCCGCCACGCCGACACCACGATCCTGGGCGGTGCGCTGATGATGTGGACCCAGGGACAACCTCTGACCGCTGCCCTGGTGGCCTTCTGCACGGCCATTGCCCCGGCCGTGTATCTGACCCTCATGTGCGCGGTCCTGATCGCGGTCCGCCGCCCGCCGGCGCCTGCCTGGGCCGGTCAGCTGCTGCGCCTGGCGGAGCACAGCCAGCTCTGGTCACTGCCGGAGGTGATGCTGCTCGGCATCCTGGTGGCCCTGGTCAAGATCGCGGACCTGGCGACCGTCGAGGCGGGCATCGGCCTCTACTCCACTGGCGCCCTCTTGGTCCTGCTGGCAGCCCTGGCGGTCACCTTCGACCACCGGGCAACCTGGCAACGCGTCTCCTGGGCCGCAGCGAGGGATCTCCGGGGCTCGGCGGCTTCCACGCTTAAGCTGGGCCGCGGGACTGACGCCCGGTGACAACCCGAACCCTGTCCGCCGCCCGCCGGGGACTGGTCTCCTGCAGGGACTGCGGGCTGCTCTCGCGCGCCGCAGGCCCCAACGAGCCGGGCTTCTGTCCCCGGTGCGGCTCTGAGCTTCATGTTCGCCACCCCAACGCGGTGCAGCAGACCTGGGCCCTGGTCGTCGCCGCCGCCATCTGCTTCATTCCAGCCAATACCCTCCCGGTGATGGTGAGCAACGCCCTGGGCTCCTCCACGCCGGACACCATCCTCGGCGGGGTCCACTTCCTCTACGAATCCGGTTCCTGGCCTCTGGCCCTGATCGTGCTGGTGGCGAGCTTCATGATCCCGCTCGGCAAGCTGATGGCCTTGGTGTGGCTCCTGATCGCCGTGCAGCGCGGGGTGCGCGGTGGGGAGCCCCAGCGCATGCGGTTGCATCGGCTGGTCCATTTGATCGGTCCCTGGTCCATGCTCGACGTCTTCGTCGCCACCTTCACCGTCGCCCTGGTCCAGCTCAGTCCCCTGATGTCCGTGGAGCCTGGGCCCGGGGTGCTGTTCTTCGCTGCTGTCGTGGTCCTCACCATGCTGGCGGCGGAAACCCTCGACCCCCGACTGCTGTGGGACCAAAACGGGGTAGACTCCCCCCGTGCCTGAGCCCGTCACCGTCGAAGAGCTACCCCAAGCCAGCCTCGAGCCGCCGCGGCGCAAGCGGCTCTCGATCGTCTGGATCATCCCGCTGCTCGCCGCGGCGGTGGCCATCGGGATCGCGGTCCAGCGGATCAGGACCGAGGGCCCCACCATCACCGTCTTGTTCGAAGCGGCGACGGGCGTTCAGGCTGGCAAGACCTTCGTCAAGTACAAAGACGTGGAGATCGGCCAGGTGACCGACGTCGAGCTCGCGGAGGGATTCTCCAAGGTGCAGGTGACGGTGAAGATGGACCGAAGCGCCGCGGGACTGCTGGTGGAGGACACCCGGTTCTGGATCGTCGAGCCGAGGGTCACCCTGCAGGGGGTCACCGGCCTCGGCACCCTGCTCTCTGGAAACTACATCGGGATAAAGCCCGGGGAGTCGACGAAGGAGCGGCACCACTTCGTGGCGCTCGACACCCCCCCAGCCGTCACGGATCAGCCGGGCCGGCGCTTCGTGCTCAAGGCGCCTGACCCGGGCTCGCTCGGAATCGGCGCCCCACTCTATTTCCGACGCTTCAAGGTGGGCGAGGTCGCCAGCCTGGAGCTGCGTCCGGACGGCAGCGGCGTCGACATCACCGCCTTCGTCTACGAGCCCTACGACAAGTACGTCACAACCGAGACCCGCTTCTGGGACGCGAGCGGCGTCGATCTCTCGCTCACCGCCGAGGGACTGGAGATACGCACCCAGTCGCTGGTATCGCTCCTTGCGGGCGGCGTGGCCTTCGACGTGCCGACCTTCGCGTCGCCCTCGGAACCGGCGAAAGAGGACGCCGTGTTCACGCTCTTCCACAACCAGGCGAGCGCCATGAAGCAGCCTGACCCCATCGCCCGGCGCTACGTGGTCTACACCGATTCGCTCCAGGGGCTCCAGATCGGGGCACCGGTCAGGCTTCTCGGCATCACCGCGGGCGAGGTGGCGGACGTGGGCCTCACCCTGGACCCCGAGACCCACGCCTTTCGTCCGCGCCTGCTGATCACCTTCTTCCCCGAGCGGCTGGTCGCCCGGCTGAGTCCGGATCAGGCGGCGATGGGCCAGGCACTGGTGATCGCGGGAGAAGCGGAGCGGCTGGCGCTGGTACGCCGTCAGATCGAGGAACTGGGACTGCGAGCCCAGGTGCGTACCGGCAACCTGCTCACGGGGGAGCGCTATGTGGCCCTCGACTATGACCCCAAGGCCCAGAAACCGGACATCGACTGGAGTCAGGATCCCCTGGAGCTGCCGGTGAGTCCGGGAGGACTCGCCGACCTGGAGGCCAAGGCGAGCGGGATCCTCCAACAGGTGAGCGATATCCTCGCCAAGGTCGACGGGCTGCCCCTGGAGTCCATCGGCAAGGACCTGGACTCGGCCCTCAAGGGGCTGGACCGGGTGCTCAAGGGCGCCGACGCCAAGACCCTGCCAGCGCTGGACAAGACCATGGCGAGCCTGCGCGACACCTTGACGGTGGCACAGCGGGTGCTCGAAGACACCGACGAGAGCCTGCTGAACGGCGGCAGCGCGGCCCAACAGGAGCTCCGCGCCGCCCTGATCGAGATCACCCGGGCCGCGCGCGCCGTGCGGGTCCTGAG
>JBAPYD010000677.1:0-13500 GCA_049284555.1 Chromatiaceae bacterium
CTCATCGACTCGCTCCCAGGAGGCACTGCGTTGTTTAGGCGACCCACCTTGAGCAAGATCCTGCCGGCGCTTTGTGCCGGTGTCGTCTCACTCACCCCGGCCACCCAGGCCGCGGAGACTGTCCACCTCTACAATTGGAACGACTATGTCGCGGAGGACACCCTCGCCAACTTCGAGGAGCGGACGGGGATCCGCGCCGTGCTCGATCTGTACGACTCGAACGATGTGCTGGAGGCGAAGCTCTTCGCGGGCAGCAGTGGCTACGACCTGGTGTTTCCCACGGCCCGCCCCTTTGCCGATCGGCACATCAAGGCGGGGCTCTACCAGACACTGGACAAATCCAAGCTGCCGGGCCTCGACAAGCTCGATCCCGCGATCCTATCGAGCCTAGACGGCATCGACCCGGGGAACCAGTATCTCGTTCCCTACATGTGGGGGACCACGGGCCTGGGCGTGAACCTCGGCAAGGTCAAGGCCGCCCTGGGGGACGACGCGCCGCTCGACACCTGGGCCCTGATCTTCGACCCCGAGAAGGCATCCAAGCTGGCGTCCTGCGGTATCAGCATGTTGGACGACCCCACGGAGGCGTTTGCGGCGGCCCTGAGCTATCTTGGAAAGGATCCCAACAGCCGCGACGACGGGGACCTGGAGGCTGCGGCCGAGCTCCTGAGAAAGGCCCGTCCCCATATCCGCTACTTCCATTCCTCCCAGTACATCAGCGACCTGGCCAACGGTGACCTGTGCGTGGCCCATGGCTATTCGGGGGACGTGCTCCAGGCCAGGACTCGCGCCGAAGAGGCCGACAAGGGCGTGGAAGTCGGCTACCGCGTCCCGCGCGAGGGGGCGGTCCTCTGGACCGACGTGATGGCGATCCCGAAGGATGCACCCAATCCGGCGGGCGCCCACGCGTTCATCGCGTATGTCCTCGACCCTGCGGTCGTGGCCGCGATCTCGAACTACGTGATGTACGCAAACCCCAATCCGGCCGCTACCCCGCTGCTGGACGAGGCCGTGCGCAGCGATCCGGGCATCTACCCCTCGGACGAGGTCAAGGGCCGACTCTTCGCCCTGGCCACCCGCAGCGACAAGGAGATCCGCAACCTCAATCGTCTCTGGACCCGTATCAAGGCCCAGCGCTGAGCCTCCTTGGGGCCAACCGAGCAGGAGGAGCCCAGCAGCCATGGCCATCGCCGCCGTCGAGCGCCGCAAGCTGGAGCCCTGGCAGGACCCCAGGGCGGCGCCCTATGTGCGAATCGACCATGTCACGAAAAAGTTCGATGACGTCTATGCCGTCGACGATGTCACCCTGGAGATCTTCCAGGGGGAGTTCTTCTCCCTCCTTGGAAGCTCCGGCTGCGGCAAGTCCACCCTGCTGAGGATGCTCGCCGGACTGGAGCGCCCCACCTCGGGGCGCATCTTCATCGACGGCGCGGACGTAACGGACATCCCCGCTTACTCCCGCCCGGTGAACATGATGTTCCAGTCCTATGCCCTGTTCCCCCACATGACGGTGGAGCAGAACGTGGAGTTCGGGCTCAAGCAGGATCGCATGCCGCGCAAGGAACGTGCGGAGCGGGTGGGCGAGATGCTCGAGCTGCTGAAGATATCGGGGTTGCGCAGGCGCAAGCCCGATCAGCTCTCCGGCGGTCAGCGCCAGCGCGTCGCCCTTGCACGCACCCTGGCGAAGCAGCCCAAGCTCCTGCTCCTGGACGAGCCCCTGGGGGCCCTCGACAAGCGGCTGCGCGAGAGTGCCCAGTTCGAGCTGGTCAACCTCCAGGAGCGCATCGGGATCACCTTCGTCACCGTGACCCACGATCAGGAAGAGGCCATGACCATGTCCACCCGGATCGCGGTCATGAACGCCGGGCAGATCCTCCAGGTGGACACCCCCACGGCCATCTACGAGTACCCGGAATACCGCTTCGTCGCGGAGTTCATCGGCTCGATCAACCTGTTCGAGGGCAAGGTGGTCGAGACCGATGGGGAGCAGGTGACCGTGGAGACCCCCATCGGTCGGACCTTCCGAATGCGCGACATGCACCCGCACGCCATCGGCACACCCGTGACCGTGGCCATCCGCCCGGAGAAGATGCGCCTGTGCGAGACGTATCGAGAGGATGGGATCAACCAGATCAGAGGCGTGGTGGAGGACATCGCCTACCTGGGCGACGTGTCGATCTACCGGGTGCGGGTCAACCCGGAGACCCTGGTGGAAATGACCCTCACCAACGTCCAACCGCGTACCGAGCAGGCCCTGACCTGGGAGCAGGAGGTGGCCATGGAGTGGTCACCCACCAGCGGGGTCGTGCTGACCGAGTAAGGCACCCGGCATGAAGGCAACCTCCCGCCGCCTGCACGCGATCCTCCAGGGGCAGGACGGGCGGCGTTTGAGCCGTCTGGCAAACATCGGCGCCCCCTACCTCTGGCTCGCGCTGTTTTTCCTGCTTCCGTTCCTCATCGTCCTACAGATCAGCCTGGCCGAAACCGCCCTCGCCCAGCCCCCCTATACCCAGCTCTGGGAATGGGTCGAGACGGGTGTGCTGCAGATCCGGCTCAACCTCGAGAACTTCGCCCTGGTGCTCGGAGACGAGCTCTATCTGGCGGCCTTTCTCAACTCCCTTTGGGTGGCCCTGGTCTGCACCCTGCTGTGTCTGTTGATCGGCTATCCGATGGCCTATGCCATCGCCACCGCGCCGGAGCGGGCGCGGGTGCTGCTCCTCATGCTGGTCATACTGCCCTTCTGGACTTCCTTTCTCATTCGCGTCTATGCCTGGATCGGGATCCTGAAGCCCAACGGGCTGCTGAACAACTTCTTGGCCTGGCTGGGCGTTATTGATGCGCCACTGACCATCCTGCATACGCAGACGGCGGTCTACATCGGGGTCGTTTATTCGTATCTGCCCTTCATGATCCTGCCCCTCTACGCCAATCTGACCCGAATGGACATGGGGCTGCTCGAGGCGGCGGCCGATCTGGGATGCCGTCCCTTCAAGGCCTTCCTCAAGGTCACCCTGCCCCTCTCCCTGCCGGGCATCCTGGCCGGCAGCATGCTGGTCTCCATCCCCGTGGTGGGCGAGTTCGTGATCCCGGACCTGCTGGGCGGGCCCGGCAGCCTCATGGTGGGCAAGATGCTCTGGACCGAGTTCTTCGGCAATAAGGACTGGCCCCTGGCGGCGGCGGTGGCCATCAGCCTGCTCGCCCTGTTGGTGGCCCCCTTCATGCTGATGCGCCATCTGGAGCGGAAGCTGGGGGGCGATGACCTATGATGCAGAACCGCTGGAAGCTCTATCTGTTCCTGGGCCTGGGATTCGCCTTCCTCTACGTGCCGGTGCTGCTGCTCATCATCTACTCGTTCAACGAGTCCAGGCTGGTAACGGTGTGGTCGGGCTTTTCCACCAAATGGTACGTAGAGCTCTTGCGCAACCAGCAGCTTCTCGAGGCGGCATGGCTCAGTGTGCGCATCGCCGCCACCAACGCCACCTTCGCGGTCGTGCTCGGCACCCTCGCCGCGAACGCCCTGGTGCGCCACGGGCGATTTCCCGGTCGCGGTCCCTTCGAGCTGCTCCTGACCGCGCCCCTGGTGATGCCCGAGGTGATCATCGGCCTCTCCCTCCTGCTCCTGTTCGTGGCCATGGAGAACATGATCGGTTGGCCGAACGGGCGCGGGTTCACCACCATCACCATCGCTCATATCACGTTCAGCATGGCCTATGTGGCCGTCGTCGTTCGCTCACGGCTGTCCCAAATGGACCGCTCCCTGGAAGAGGCCGCCATGGACCTCGGGGCGAGACCCTTGCGGGTGTACTTGACCATCACCCTGCCGCTCATCGCACCCGCGCTGTTGTCCGGCTGGCTCCTGGCCTTCACCCTCTCCCTCGACGATCTGGTCATTGCGAGCTTCGTGTCGGGACCAGGGGCCACGACCCTTCCCATGGTCATCTATTCCAGCGTGCGCATGGGTGTCTCCCCCCAGATCAACGCCCTGGCGACCATCATCGTGCTGCTCGTCTCCGTGGCCGTGATCGTCGCCGGCCTGTCGATGGGCAGGCGCTCCCTCGGCCGATCCCCATAGGGTTCGGCGGCTCCGATTCGACGCCGTGGAGAGGCCACTTGCGTCGGGAGATTCGATCAGCTTCTTCCTGGTCGCGGCCCGGCGTGCAAGCGCTCCCGAAGCCGCCTGTACCAAAGGCTCTCCGGGGCAAGCACCAGATAGACGAGGCCCAGCACCAGCACCTGGTACCAGAGGCTGCCAAGCCACGGGGGCGTGGTCCCATTGGCAAGCCAGCTCTCGGCCAATCTCTGGAGATTGAAGAAGCTGAAATAGGCCAGGAAGGCCAGCCCCAGACGCCCGGACGTGCGCTGACGAGGGGACAGGGCCACGAGGGGAACGGCGATCACCGCGAGCGTGAAGATCGCGATCGGGGCCGACACACGGCGCTCGAGCTCCGCCCGGTCCTGTGTCTGGCCCGTGCCCAGCAGCGTCATGCTGGGGGCGGCGGAGCGCTTGGGTACGGAGCGGGGCTCGCCACCGCTGGAGCGAATCCGTACCTGGTACTCATCGAACCGGCCGATCATGAACTGGGCCTCGCCCGGGTTCCCATCGAAGCGGTGCCCGTTGGACAGTGTCACCAAGTGGTCGCCAGTGGACTCCTCCACGCTGTGCCGGCCGGTCTCACTCACGACGAGCCGACCCAGACCCCCGCGCCGGTCCAGGATAAAGACGCGCCCGAGACCTCGCTCTCTGGTGATTTCCCCGATGTACACCACGAGCCGTCCGCCGTCCTCCACGTAGAAGCGGCCCGCCTTCAAGCCGGCGATCTGGCTCGCCTGCTCGTTCTGCTGGTAACGGATCTGCGCAATGCCCGCGGCGGCGTCCGGCTGGAGGACCAGGGAGAACCAGGCCGTCATCAGGGCGATCGGGAGCCCCATCAGGAGCAGCGCCCGATAGACCCGGCCCGGCCCGACGCCACAGGCGGTCAGCGCGATCAGCTCGCTGTCCCTGGCGAAACGGCTCAGAGTCGCCAGAACGGCGATGAAATAGGCCGGGGGCAGCAGGCTGGCCACGTTGCTGACCAACTGGAGGCCCAGGAAGCGCAGCACCACACCCGCGGTCATCGCACCGAGGTTGACCTCCTCCAACGTCCGCAGGAAGAGCATGCTGGCAACGATCAACACCAGCACCGAGACGATCGCCAGGAAGGTCTTCAACACCTCCACGATCAGGTAGCGGTCGACGATCTGGAGCATGCGCGGGCCCGACTGGGTCGTCTATCGCTGGAGGGAGGCGCTTGGTCTCAGCAAGACCGGAAGACCTCGGGCACCAAGGTCAAGGGCGTGAACAGGCAAAGTATGGCGCAAGAAACGCGAAGGCCGGGCACAAGCCCGGCCTTCGCGATGAACCCTCGTGGGCGATGCCCTCAATCGACTTCTTCCTCGGCTTCCTCGGCCCGCTGGGGACGATCCACGAGCTCCACATAGGCCATCGGCGCAGCATCCCCAGCCCGGAAGCCGCACTTGAGGATGCGCAGATAGCCGCCCGGGCGCTGCTGATAACGGGGACCCAGCTCGGCAAACAGCTTGCCGACCGCCTCCTTGTCCCGGAGCCGGGAAAAGGCGAGCCGGCGCAGGTGCACCGAGTCGCTCTTCGCCAAGGTGATCAGGGGCTCCGCCACGCGCCGCAGCTCCTTTGCCTTTGGCAAGGTGGTCTTGATCAGCTCGTGACGAAACAGCGAGGCTGCCATGTTGCGAAACATGGCCTCCCGATGGGAGCTGGTTCGATTGAGGTGCCTTCCGGCGTTGCGATGGCGCATGATCTCTTCCCAGACGCTTCAGCGTCAAAGAAATTAGCGAATGCTCAATTCGTCGATGTTCTCGGGCGGCCAGTTCTCCAGCCGCATGCCCAGCGACAGTCCCCGCGTCGCGAGGACGTCCTTGATCTCGGTGAGGGACTTCTTGCCGAGATTGGGGGTCTTCAGCAACTCCACCTCGGTGCGCTGGATCAAGTCGCCGATCAGATAGATGTTCTCGGCCTTGAGGCAGTTCGCAGAGCGAACCGTGAGCTCCAGATCGTCCACCGGACGCAACAGGATCGGGTCATAGGCGGGCTCGCGGGGCGCCTCCAGGGTCGCACCCTCCGGCACCGGCGCCCCCTCCAGGGCCACGAAGCTCGACAGTTGATCCCGCAGGATCTGCGCCGAGCGCTGGATCGCGACCTTGGGGTCGATCGTCCCGTTGGTCTCCAAGTCGATGACCAGGCGGTCCAAATCCGTGCGCTGCTCGACACGGGCGGACTGCACCTCCAGTGCTACGCGCCGAATGGGACTGAATGACGCGTCCAGGGGTAACCGCCCGATAGGTCTGTCTTCTGTGCTCTCCAGATCCCGCTGGGTGGCCGGCTCATAGCCAAGCCCCCGGCGCACTGTGAGCGTCATGCTGATCTCGTCATCCGTCGTCAGATTGGCCAAGACGAGATCCGGATTGGCGATCACCCCCGAGTGACCGACGTCGATGTCCGACGCAAGGACCGGACCGGGACCCTTCTTGCTCAACGCGAAGGTGGCCTCGTCCTTTCCGCTGAGCGAGATGGCAAGGTTCTTGAGATTCAGCAGGATCTCCAGGACATCCTCCTGAACACCCGCCAAGGTGGTGTACTCATGGAGCACGCCTTGGATCTCGACCTCTGTCACGGCACAGCCGGACATGGAGGAGAGCAGAACACGCCTCAGGGCATTGCCAAGTGTATGGCCGAATCCCCGCTCGAGGGGCTCCAGCGACACCTTCGCTCGATTGGGCTGACCCTCGACCGATTCGACCTTGACGATACGCGGGCGCAGGAACTCGCCGATTGCCTCTGACATTCAGTAACCCCGTTGAAGCTCCTTACTTGGAGTACAGCTCGACGATCAGCGATTCATTGATGTCGGCCGGCAAATCGGAGCGGTCCGGGACGCGCTTGAACACGCCCTTGAGCCCCTTGGTATCCACCTCAACCCAGTCGGGGAAACCGTATTGCTCCGCCAGGGCAAGGGCGTTCTGGACGCGTACCTGCTTCTTCGCCGCCTCACGGACCTCCACCTGGTCCTCAGCGCTCACCGCATAGGACGGAATGTTGACCACCCGGCCGTTCACCAGGATGCCCTTGTGCGACACCAGCTGCCGCGCCTCCGCCCGCGTGGAGCCGAAACCCATCCGGTACACCACGTTGTCGAGTCGGCGCTCCAGCATCTGGAGCAGGTTTTCGCCCGTCGCACCCTTCGTCTGGGCGGCCTTCTTGTAGTAGTTGCGGAACTGCCGTTCCATCACACCGTAGATCCGGCGAACCTTCTGCTTCTCCCTCAACTGGACGCCATAGTCCGAGATACGACGCCGGCGATCCCCTGCCTGTCCAGGCTGCTTCTCCAGGTTGCACTTGGTATCAAGGGCCCGCGCCCGGCTCTTGAGCGACAGGTCGGTACCCTCGCGCCGCGCGAGCTTGCAAGTGGGGCCTGTGTAACGTGCCATTGATCTGTCGCTCCCCTAAACGCGCCGCTTCTTCGGAGGACGGCAACCGTTGTGCGGTATGGGCGTCACGTCCGTGATGCTGGTGATCTTGAAGCCCGCATTGTTGAGCGCCCGAACCGCCGACTCGCGTCCCGGTCCCGGGCCCTTCACGTTCACGTCCAGATTGCGCAACCCGTACTCCTTCGCGATCTGGCCCGCCTTATCGGCCGCCACCTGGGCCGCGAACGGCGTGCTCTTACGGGAGCCCCGAAAGCCAGAGCCTCCCGACGTCGCCCATGCCAAGGCATTTCCCTGGCGATCCGTGATGGTGATGATGGTGTTATTGAAGGACGCATGGACGTGCGCGACGCCATCCGCGACCTGCTTACGGATTTTTTTCTTGACTGTACGAGTCGGTTTAGCCATTCGCCTTTACCAGCCGGTGCGCACTGCTCGCGCGGCCTTATCGCTTGATTGGACGCCGCGGCCCCTTGCGGGTACGGGCATTGGTTCGCGTGCGCTGCCCCCTCAAGGGCAGGCCGCGCCGATGACGGATCCCCCGGTTGCAGCCTAAGTCCATCAACCGCTTGATGTTCATGGAGACCTCCCGCCGAAGGTCGCCTTCAACCGTGTACTTGGCCACCTCGGAGCGCAGCTTGTCGACTTCCTCCTCGGTCAGGCTCTGGACCTTCGCAGCCCGAGGCACGCCAGCGGCGTCACAAATCTCGCCAGCACGGACGCGACCGATGCCGTAAATCGCGGTCAGTGCGATGACGGCGTGTTTCTTTTCCGGAATATTGACGCCGGCAATACGAGCCATGATTCGGAAGCCTCTACCTAAATGCTCCGCGGTAAACCGCGCATTATATCAGTCGAACCCGAGAGGTCAAGACAAACGGCTACCCCTGCCGCTGCTTGTGTCGCGGGTCCTTGCAGATGACACGCACCGTGCCGTTACGCCGAATGACCTTGCAGTTTCGGCACACCTTCTTGACCGATGCTCGTACTTTCATGTTTCTCTCCTAGAGACGCTCGGGCGCGGCCCTCAACGAAGGAGTCCGGCCCCAGGCGCCTTGAGGTTCGCCTTCTTCATCAACCCCTCGTACTGATGCGACATCAGGTGGGCCTGGACCTGGGCCATGAAGTCCATGACCACGACCACGACAATGAGGAGCGACGTGCCCCCAAAGTAAAAGGGTACGTTATAGCTGACGATCAGGAATTCCGGCAGCAAACAAACCGCGGTGATGTAGATGGCGCCGGCCGCCGTGAGCCGTGTCATGACGCCATCGATATAGCGCGCCGTCTGCTCGCCCGGACGGATACCCGGGATAAAGGCCCCCGATCGCTTGAGGTTGTCCGCCGTTTCCCGCGCATTGAACACCAGCGCGGTGTAGAAAAAGCAGAAAAAGATGATCGCAGCAGAATAGAGGATCACATAGACCGGCTCCCCGGGGGAGAGCTTCGACGTGATGTCCGCCAGCCACCGCAGACGCTCATCACTTCCGAACCACTGACCCAGGGTTCCCGGGAACAGAATGATGCTCGATGCGAAGATGGGGGGAATGACGCCCGCCATGTTGAGCTTCAGAGGCAGGTGCGTGCTCTGCGCCTGCATCAACCTCCGGCCTTGCTGACGACGGGCATAATTGACCGTGATGCGCCGCTGCCCCCGTTCGACGAACACCACGAAAGCGGTGACCGCGAGGACCAGGGCGAACAGGGCGAGCACCGCCAGCGCGTTCATCTCGCCCGTGCGCACCAGCTCGAGACTCCCGCCGACCGCCTTGGGGAGCCCGGCCACGATGCCGGCGAAGATGATCATCGATATTCCGTTGCCGATTCCCCGCTCGGTGATCTGCTCACCGAGCCACATCAGGAACATGGTTCCGGTGACCAGCGAGACGGTTGCGGTGAAGACGAACCCGGGGCCGGAGTGGCTCACCAGGGCCGATCCGCCGGCGGTCTGGCCTTGGAGCGCGATCGAAATGCCCACTGCCTGAAAGGTTGCCAGCACGACGGTGCCGTAGCGGGTGTACTGGGTGATCTTCCGCCGTCCCTGCTCGCCCTCCTTCTTCAGCTGCTCGAGCTGGGGAATCACCGATGACATCAGCTGCACGATGATGGAGGCGGAGATGTAGGGCATCACCCCCAAGGCAAAGAGGCTCGCCCGCTCCAGCGCGCCGCCGGAGAACATGTTGAACATGTCCAGGATGGATCCCTGGTTCTGCTCGAACAGGATGGCCAGGGCCTCGGGGTTCACCCCGGGGACCGGAATGAAGGTCCCGATCCGGTAGACCAAGAGGGCGCCCAAGAGGAACAGGAGGCGCTGGCGGAGCTCCGTCAGACGTCCGATTCCCCCAAGGGCTTGACCCATCGATGCCGCGTTCTTAGCCATCCGCGGGAGCCTCCGTTCGCATTTGGACCCGTTACTCGACCGTGCCGCCCGCGGCCTCTATCGCCGCCCGAGCCCCTTTGGTCACGCCCACGCCACGGATCGTCAGGGCACGACTCACCTCGCCCGAGGCGATGATCTTGGCGCTCTTGGTGGAGCGGCTGACTACCCGCGCCTCGATGAGCGCCTTGAGATCGACCACATCACCCTGGACCTGTGCCAGCTCTCCCAGACGCACCTCGGCCCGACTCAGCCCCTTGCGGGAGTGAAAGCCAACTTTCGGCAGACGGCGCTGCAAAGGCATCTGGCCGCCCTCGAATCCCACCTTGTGGAACCCGCCGGCCCGGGCCTTCTGGCCCTTGTGGCCACGGCCCGCCGTCTTTCCCAGGCCGCTACCGATGCCGCGCCCGACCCGCTTGGCCGGCTTCTTACTGCCCACATCGGGCTTGAGCTCATTGAGTCGCATCGTCAGGACTCCTCAACCACCTTGACCATGTAGGACACGGCATTGACCATGCCCCGGGTACAAGGCGTGTCTTCCACCTCGACCACATGGTGCATGCGCCGCAGACCCAGGCCCCGCACGCAGGCCTTGTGGCGCTCCAAGCGTCCATGGACGCTGCGCACCAGCTTTACCTTCATCGTCTTCTTGTCAGCCATGGCCTATCCCAGGATCTGCTCGACCGTCTTACCGCGTTTCGCGGCGATGGACTCGGGGTCGTTCATCCGCGCCAGACCGGCGACGGTGGCCCGCACCACGTTGATGGGGTTGTTGGTGCCGATGCACTTGGCGAGCACGTTTTGAACGCCAAGCACCTCGAACACGGCCCGCATGGCTCCCCCGGCGATGATCCCCGTGCCGTCGGAGGCTGGCTGCATGAAGACCTTGGCCGCCCCGTGACGCCCTTGGAGGGCGTACTGGAGGGTGCTGCCGTTGAGCTTCACGTCGACCATGTTCTTGCGGGCGCTCTCCATGGCCTTTTGGATGGCCACCGGGACCTCGCGGGCCTTGCCGCGACCGTAGCCCACCCGCCCCTTGCCGTCGCCGACGACGGTCAGGGCGGCGAAGCCGAACTGACGCCCGCCCTTTACCACCTTGGCGACCCGATTGACCGCCACCAGCTTCTCGAGGAGGTCGTCGCCGGCCTCCGGCTTGGATTCGAATTTCGCCATCGGAATCCCCTTAGAATTTCAGTCCGTTCTCGCGTGCCGCATCCGCCAGCGCCTTCATGCGGCCGTGGTAGCGGAACCCGGAGCGATCGAATGCCACCTGCTCGATGCCGGCGGTGAGGGCGCGTTGGGCGATTGCCTTGCCCACGACGGCGGCCGCACCGGCATTACCCTTATGACCCGAGATCGCCTCCCGCAGCTCCTTGTCCAGGGTCGAGGCGCTGGCAAGCACCTTGTCACCGGCGGGGGCGATGATCTGGGCGTAAATGTGGCGTGGCGTGCGGTGCACGCACAAACGAACCACACCCAACTCGCGGATCTTGGCACGCGTGCGGGTCGCCCGACGAAGTCTTGCTTGTTTCTTGTCCATTGGTCGACCCCTACTTCTTCTTGGCCTCTTTGCGCAGGACCTGTTCGTCCGCGTAACGCACACCCTTACCCTTGTAAGGCTCCGGAGGCCGATACCCGCGGATCTCCGCCGCCACCTGACCCACCCGCTGGCGGTCAGCCCCTGAGACGACGATCTCCGTCTGGGTGGGCGTATCCACGGTAATGCCTTCCGGCACGGGGTAGTCCACCGGGTGTGAGAAACCCAGATTGAGGCTCAGCACCTTGCCCTTGGCCTGGGCGCGATAACCGACCCCGACCAGCGTGAGCTTCCGCTGGAAACCGGTACCGCAGCCAACGACCATGTTGTTCAGAAGGGCACGCGTGGTGCCCGCCATGGCCCAGGCATCCTCATGACCTTCCGCGGGTGACACCTTGAGCACACCGTCTTCGTGGACCAGGGTAACCGTCGGATGCACCGTCCAATCGAGCGCGCCCTTTGGACCCTTGACCTTGACGTCGCGCCCGGAGATCTCGACGCTGACGCCACCAGGGACGGGGATCGGAGCCTTTGCAACACGTGACATCTGCTATACCCCCTACGCGACGACCGCGATGATCTCACCGCCGTGCCCCGCCTGGCGGGCGGCACGATCGGTCATCATCCCCTTGGAGGTGGAGACGATCGCGACGCCGAGACCGCCCCACACCTTCGGCAGGTCGTCGCAGCTCCGGTAGATGCGCAGGCCCGGCCGGGACACGCGCTTCAGCAACTCGATGACGGGCTTGCCGCGGTGGTATTTCAGCTTGATGGACAGCTCGGACTTCTCACCCCGGGCCTCGACCGTCGCGTCGGTGATATAGCCCTCTTCCTTGAGCAGATTGGCCAAGGCGACCTTCTGCTTCGAGGACGGCATCACGATCGTGACCTTGCCGCGCTGCTGTCCGTTACGGATACGAGTCAGCATATCCGCAATCGGATCCGACATACTCATGATTCGCTCTCCGGGTCAGACCACCCTTTCGGTGCGATACCCTTTTGGGTTAACGATTCCCGTGCCGGGTCGGCCCGGGAAAAAGGAAGCCTACCAGCTCGCCTTCACGACGCCCGGCACATCGCCGCGCATCACCGCCTCACGCAGCTTGTTGCGCGAGAGACCGAATTTTCGATAGACCGCGTGGGGGCGACCGCTCACCCGGCAGCGACGCTGCTGGCGCGTGGGGCTCGCGTCCCGTGGAAGCTTCTGCAGCTTCATCAGGGCCTCGTCGATCTGCTCGGGACTCGCCTTCCGGTCTTTGATGATCGCCTTCAGGGCCGAGCGGGTGTCTGCATACTTCGCAGCCACTTTGGCGCGTCGACGGTCGCGCTCAATCATGCTGGTCTTGGCCATACGTCTACTTATCGCCGCTTGAGGTTGGGCCTGGCGTGCTCAGGTACGGAAGGGGAAGTTGAACGCCTCCAAGAGCGCCCGCCCTTCCTCGTCGGTACGCGCCGAGGTCGTTATGGTGATGTCCAGTCCCCGGAGTGCATCGATCTTGTCGTAGTCGATTTCCGGGAAGATGATCTGCTCCTTCACGCCCAGGGAGTAGTTGCCCCGACCATCGAACGACCGCGCGCTGAGGCCCCGGAAGTCACGAATACGTGGGATCGCGACATTGATCAGCCGATCCAGGAACTCGTACATGCGCTCGCGACGCAGCGTCACCTTGCAGCCGACCGGCCATCCCTCACGGATCTTGAAGGCCGCGACCGAGAGGCGCGCCTTGGTGACGATCGGCTGCTGGCCGGCAATCGTCCGCAGGTCGGCGACGGCGTGGTCCATCACCTTCTTGTCCGCGATCGCCTCGCCCACGCCCATGTTGAGGGTGATCTTCTCGATGCGCGGCACCTGCATGACGCTGTGGTAACCGAACCGCTCCTTCAGGTCCCCGAGGATGCGCTCGCGGTACAGGGTCTGTAGTCTGGACATCTTATTTGCTCGTTTTCACCTGGCACTGTCACCGGGGCTCGATCCTTAGGGTCAGAGATCGATCACCTCGCCGTTGGATCGGAAGACACGCACCTTACGACCGTCCTCCAAGACCTTGATGCCGACCCGATCCGCCCCGCCCTTCTGGGGGTTGTAGAG
>JBAPYD010000678.1:0-2011 GCA_049284555.1 Chromatiaceae bacterium
CGTCCGAGCAGGGCCCGGTGGTTGCGCATGTGCTCGAACATCTCGATGGAGACGATGCGGTCGTAGGTGGCGGGGGCCGCGAAGTCGTTCATGTCCGCGGTGATGACCCTGAGGTTGGTGATCCCGAGGCGGGCCGCCTCCCCCTCGATGAATCCACGCTGGCCGTGGGAGTTGGAGACCGCGGTGACCCGGCAGCCCGCGAAGCGCTCGGCCACGTAGAGACTGAAGGCGCCCCAGCCGCAGCCGAGCTCCAGGACGTCCAGGCCGTCCTCGATGCCGGCCTGCTCGGCGGTGATGCGCAGGGACTCCAGCTCCGCCTCCGCCAGGGTGCGGACGCCCTCGCCCCAGTGGCACGCGCTGTACTTGCGCCGGGGCCCCAGGACCTCGACGAAGAACTCCGGCGGCAGCTCGTAGTGCTGCGCGTTGGCCAGCTCCGGGACCTCGGCGATGGCCGAGCCGTCCATCTGCTCGATGAACGCCTGCTTGTGGGCCGCCGCCGCCTCGCAGTCGTCGACTGGCAGACTGGCCACCCGTTGGCGCAGCAGCGCCCGGATGCCCGCCCGCGTGACCCCGTCCGGGACCACCCCCTGCTCGACCCAGCGGATCGCCGTCTCCGTCGCGCTGAACATGCCTGATGCCTCTCGTTGGTCGTCTCGTCCAGAGCTGAACAGGTAATGTCGCGCGCCGCGTTCCGCAAGGACTATTGTTCGTCCAGGCCGGATGTCAGCCTGATCTCAGGCGCGCAGGACCTTGCCGGTTCGCCCGTCCCGGATGGTGGAGGGACGCTCCGCCCCGCCGCAGGGCCCGCAGAGGATGTAATCGGGCATCTGGTCCAGGGACCGGCGGACCTCGAAGGCGGTGCGGGCGGGCGGGCGCTCCGCCCGGTTGGCGCTGGTGGAGACGATGGCCCCCCGGTAGGCCTGGCACAGCCCGGCCGCCAGGGGGTGGGCCGTGACCCGCACCGCGAGGGTGTCGAAGCGCCCGGTGAGCCAGGCGGGGGTGGTGGGGCGGGCGGGCAGGAGCCAGGTGTTGGGCCCGGGCCAGGTTGCCTGGATCTCGGTCATGCGCCCTGGTGGCAGGGGCTCGACGAAAGGCAGGATCTGAGCCGGGTCCGCGGCGATCAGGATGAGGCCCTTGGCCAGGTGCCGGCCCTTGATCCGGAGGATGCGGTCCACCGCGGCGCGATCCCAGGGGTTGCAGCCCAGGCCGTAGACCGCCTCGGTCGGATAGGCCACCACGCCGCCGTTGGCGAGGACGCGGGCGGCGACCCGGAGTCGGTGCTGCTGAAAGGGTGGGACCATGGGCATGCGGTCGGATGAGCCTCGACAGGGGTATCAGCTTGCCCGAGTCGACCGCGGCTGAAAAGGCTGGGCCGCTCACGCGCCTCCTGGGACGAAACGGCACGGTAGGATCTATCCTGTAGTCCGGCTCCTCAACCTCGTGCGATCCAGTGATCCCCTCCAATCGCAACCACAAGATCCAATTCCTTGCGCTTCGCCCCCGCCGCGGGGCAACGAGCCTCGTCTTCTTGCTGATCTGGCTCCTGTCACCCTCCTTAGCGACCGCCGAGGGCCTGTGGGACACGATGAAGTCCGGGGCGGTAAAGGGTGGCGCCATCCTGCAGGAGGGTGCCGAGAAGAGCCTGGAGCTGGGCGGGGCCCTGACCAAGCGGGGCCTGGAGGTCGGCAAGGGCGCCGTCGAGGACACCTTCGAGCACTTCTACCGGGGCGGCACCCCCGAGGAGATCCGGGCGCGGGTCGACCAAATGGCCTTCGACACCCTGGACCGTCTCTTCTCCCAGGACCCGGAGGCCCATCTGCTCTTCGACAGCGGCTACGGCTATGCGGTCTTCGAGGTCCGCCAGGTCTCCATGACCGTGCTCGCCGGCTACGGCTACGGGGTCGCCGTGAGCAACGACGGCAGCCGTCGCATCTACATGAAGATGGTCAGCGGCGGGGTGGAGGTCAGCAAGGGCGTCGGCGGCTTCGCCTCCCGGTGGGTGGTCCTGTAC
>JBAPYD010000679.1:0-2846 GCA_049284555.1 Chromatiaceae bacterium
CTGCTGGACCCTGCGGCCCCGGCGCCCGAGGCGGCACGACCGCTCCGCCGCCGAGCAGCTCCGCGGGGTCGCACGCCCACATTGCGCTGACCAGACCGGAGAAGATCATGACCGACTCTATTCGCTGGCTCCAGGACCTCGGTATGGAGGACGTGCCGGTGGTCGGCGGCAAGAACGCCTCGCTCGGGGAGATGATCCGCAACCTGGCAGGGGTGGGGGTGCGGGTCCCCGGCGGCTTCGCGACCACGGCCCAGGCCTACCGGGAGTTCCTGGCCCAGGGGGGACTCGATGAGCGCATCCAGACGGTCCTGGACGCCCTGGACGTGGAGGATGTGACGGCCCTGACCGACGCCGGTCCCCGGATCCGCGGGTGGATCCTGGACCAGCCCTTCCCCCCGTCCCTGGAGTCCGCCATCGAGACGGCCTACGAGCGGTTGATCGCCGATGCGGGGGCGCAGGTCTCCTGGGCGGTGCGCTCCTCGGCCACCGCCGAGGACCTGCCGGACGCCTCCTTCGCCGGCCAGCAGGAGACCTTCCTGAACGTCCACGGGCTCGATCACATCAAGCGGCGGATCAAGGAGGTCTTCGCCTCGCTCTTCAACGATCGCGCCATCGCCTACCGGGTGCACCAGGGGTTCGCGCACCGCCAGGTCGCCCTGTCCGCCGGCATCCAGCGCATGGTGCGCAGCGACCTGGCCGCCTCCGGCGTGATGTTCACCCTGGACACCGAGTCCGGCTTTCGGGACGCGGTCCTGATCACCTCGAGCTACGGGCTCGGCGAGATGGTGGTCCAGGGGGCGGTGAACCCGGACGAGTTCTATGTGCACAAGCCCACCCTGGCGGCCGGGCGCCCGGCCATCCTGCGCCGCTCCCTGGGCCACAAGGCGATCCGCATGGTCTACGCGCCCGAGGGCTCCGCTAGTCCGGTGGTCACCGAGGCGGTGCCGGAGGCGGAGCGACTGCGCTTCAGCCTCACGGACGCCGAGATCATGGACCTGGCCCGCCAGGCGGTTCTGATCGAGGAGCACTATGGTCGGCCCATGGACATCGAGTGGGCCAAGGACGGGTTGGACGGCGCGCTCTACATCGTCCAGGCACGACCCGAGACGGTCCAGAGCCGCTCGGGCCAGGTGATCGAGCGTTACACCCTGAGAGAGCGGGGCGAGGTGCTCGTCAGCGGCCGCAGCATCGGCCACCGGATCGGTGCCGGTGTGGCCAAGGTCATCGAGTCCGCCGCGGACATGCACCGGGTGCAGCTCGGCGACGTGCTCGTCACCGACATGACGGACCCGGACTGGGAGCCGGTGATGAAGCGGGCCGCCGCCATCGTCACCAACCGCGGGGGCCGCACCTGCCATGCCGCCATCATCGCCCGCGAGCTCGGGGTCCCGGCGGTCGTGGGCTGCAACGACGCCACCGACCGCATCCACGACGCACGCGCCGTGACGGTGAGCTGCGCGGAGGGGGACACCGGCCTCATCTATGACGGCATGCTCCCCTTCGACCACAAGGTCATCGAGCTCACGGCCATGCCGGAGATCCCGGTCAAGATCATGATGAACGTCGGCAACCCGGAGCGGGCCTTCGCCTTCGCCGCCACCCCCAACAAGGGCATCGGGCTGGCCCGCCTGGAGTTCATCATCAGCAACTCCATCGGCATCCACCCCAAGGCCCTCCTGGAGTACGAGCGCCTGCCAGAGGCGCTCAAGGCCGAGATCGCCCCGCGGATCGCCGCCTACGAGAGTCCCCGCGAGTTCTACGTGGCCAAGCTCGCCGAAGGGGTCAGCACCCTGACCGCCGCCTTCGCGCCCAACCCCGTGATCGTCCGGCTGTCGGACTTCAAGTCCAACGAGTATGCCAACCTGATCGGGGGGACCCGCTACGAGCCCCAGGAGGAGAACCCCATGATCGGGTTCCGGGGCGCCGGCCGCTATGTGGCCGAGAGCTTCAAGCCCTGCTTCGAGCTGGAGTGCGAGGCGATCCGACGGGTGCGCGACGACATGGGTCTCACCAACCTGGAGGTCATGATCCCCTTCGTGCGTACCCTGGGACAGGCCAAGGCGGTGGTGGATGCCCTCGCGGAGCAGGGTCTGCGGCGCGGCGAGAATGGGCTGCGTCTCATCATGATGTGCGAGATCCCCTCCAACGCCGTCATGGCGGAGGCCTTCCTCGAGCACTTCGACGGCTTCTCCATCGGCTCCAACGACATGACCCAACTGACCCTGGGACTGGACCGGGACTCCAGCCTGGTCGCCGCGGACTTCGACGAGCGGGACCCGGCGGTCAAGCGCCTGCTCTCCATGGCCATCGCCGCCTGCCGCGCCCAGGGCAAGTACGTGGGCATCTGCGGTCAGGGGCCCTCGGACCACAAGGACCTGGCGGAGTGGCTCCTGCGCGAGGGGATCGAGAGCATGTCGCTGAACCCGGACACGGTCATCGACACCTGGGTCTATCTGGCGGAGCAGGCGAAGACCCTGTGAGGCATCGGGAACAGACGCAAACCCTCGGCCCCTGCCCCCGACCGCGAGTCCCGATCGCTCCGTGGCCGCCGAACCACCCCTCAGGGCCTCGGACCTGACCGGCCTGATCGTCGCCGGGGGCCAGGCGCGACGCCTGGGCGGCGTCGACAAGGGGCTGCTGCCGCTTGGCGGTCGGCCGCTGGTCGAATGGGCCATCCGGGCCCTCGAGCCCCAGGTCGGCACGCTGCTGATCAATGCGAATCGCCGGCTGGACCTCTACCAGGGCTTCGGTCATCCGGTGATTCCGGACCGGGACGCGGACCACGCGGGTCCCCTGGCGGGCATCGCGAGCGCACTCGCCGCGGCGCCGACCGGTTGGGTCCTCTG
>JBAPYD010000680.1:0-2848 GCA_049284555.1 Chromatiaceae bacterium
ACCGGGACAGACCTATCCTCCCGCCTGGGCATGGTAGCCCCGATCGAAGCCTCAGTTCGACTGTTCGCTTTCTGTGGCTTTGGTCTCTCCGGTCCTGGCGCCGGTCGGTGGCCGGCAACGGCGTCCATCCACCACCCCCCTCTGCGCAACGACCGGCAACTTCGGAGAAAGCAGACCTGACGGCCGGGACACGGACCGGTCAGCAGCAGGTCTGCGCTGATTACAGCCGCTGCGGAGCCAGGCTCTTGTCAGGCTGATCGGACACGGAAGATGAAAGTTTGCCCGCCGAGACCCCATTGGGTACCCCCTTGACGCCTGAGTTCCCGGGCAACGGGATTATGGCTCGCCGGCCATGTGCAAAACGGCGCGGCGGGTCCGTTCGCTGAGGCGGAATCCCATACGCTGAAGATCCCCGATCAGCGGGGTCACCGAGGACACCAGGCCACGGCGCTTGGCGTCCAGCAAGATGCCGAGCGTCCCCGTCAATGGGATTCCGAGGGTCTCGGCATGGCGCCTCGCTAAAGCGTCGTCCAGGATCACCACCGGATCGGCTCGCTCCAGCGCCAGGAGAAGGACCCCCGTTTCACCGGGACCGAGGTCAGCCACCAGACGGACGATCCTCTCGCTCGCCGGATGTCGCAGGTCGATCCACGGCAACGCTTCGGCAACGGGAAGATCGAGAC
Source organism: Chromatiaceae bacterium (assembly GCA_049284555.1). Lineage (GTDB taxonomy): Bacteria > Pseudomonadota > Gammaproteobacteria > Chromatiales > Chromatiaceae > Thiodictyon. The sequence continues at coordinate 684 of JBAPYD010000680.1, forward strand.
CTCGGCGCCGGCCCTCGGCCAGCTCGTCCGCGACGGCCGTGGGGATGATGACCCGCGAGGCTAGCCTCGGCAACAGCCCCAGTTGCCCAATCTGGTGCAGATACTGGAGCGGCGAGGTGTTGCAGATGACCTCAGGCAAGGGAGGTCTGGCGTTCGAGCTCGTCTTCGGTGAGACGGAAGGTATCGACGCCATAGTCGGCGAGCTTGCTCAGGAACAAGGCCCTGGGGATACCGGCCAGACGCGCGGCCGCCCCGGACGACAGGCGCCCGAGCTCATAGAGCTTCACGGATGCCGCGAGGCGGATCTCCGCGGCCGCGGCTTCATCGGATAACTTGAGCGACAGCAGGGAGTCATCCGGCACGTCCAGAATCAAGTGGCTCATTCTCTGGCTCCAGCGGCATCGAATCGGCGTTCCCGCCCCCCAGCGGCCCTGAGTCGTCGCGGCGCCGGCCGGAGCTCGGCCTTTCCCGTTGCGGCCGGGCGCTCGACCCTGGGGCAGCTTTTCCATGTTCGCAGACAACCGCTCCTTCTCCAAGGCCCACACGTAGTTGCTGATCTTATCCGCATCCCGCGAGGCGCGCAGGATCTCCTTAGGGTTTTCCTTGAAGATCTGGACCCAGCTCTTGACGTAGACGGCGTGCCGGCCTGGGTCGTGGCCGATGCCGGGCTGACCGCCGACGGTGTAGGAGGCGATCCCGGCGCGGGGTTATTCCTTAGCGTAGCCCACGCTGCGGAAGGGATGAGCCAGGTCCCGGTGCCGTCGGCAGGGGTGGCCATTCCCCCGCATGCCAGTGACCGGCAGCAAATGGAGCGAGTCGCCTGACAGCCACAGTGGGAGTGTCTGCTTCTTGCCCTGGAGACCTGCACATGACCCGCGCTTGGCTGTCCGGTAACGGCGTTCACCGGCCAATGAGTGGAGCAGGACGACGAGAAGCAGTTTGGACAACTGAGTATCGAACAAGGAGAAACGCCAGCGGCGGCAATGCGTCCCGACCTGCCGCTGAGGCCCAAGGACTGAGCGGCAGGTTCGGGGATATTGCAGTCGGTGGCTGGGGATGCCGCACGGCCTCCTGATGGCCGGGCCCGGCCGATTACAGACGGAGAACCGGTCTTCGGCGAGCGGCGGCATTCGCTGTGCGGCTGAGGCGGGTGGGTGAGGACACGCCGGGGGGCGGCGAGCGGCCGCCCCCCGATCTGCTCCGCCGTTGACGTCTGCGGCGGGACCCGCGAAGGTCCCGGCAACGAAATGGCGGCTTAGCCTGCCGACCGCGTCGAAGGGCCTTTGGCGGAAAACGCGGTGGGATCCGTGTGGATCGCGCGTCCGGAGTGACTCCGACCCGTTACTCGACCTTGCACGAGCGACAGCTTGTCACCGCCGACGGGCGCTCCCCTTCCGTCGACGCCCCCCAACGCTTCGCCATGGAGGCTGACGTCGGAGGTTTCCACAGCAGAGGTGTCCTGAAACAAAAGCTTAGTCCATCCCAGTCAAGGGCGACTGAAATTCGTCCGGAAATTCAGGGCCAATCCAGCTCGCCTGAGCCTTCCATGGCGAGCGCGAGCCCTTCCGCATAGTGACGTAGATCTTGATCGGGATCGTTTCCCGCGAACCATTTAAGACCGTCGTAGAACTCGGTCCACTGGGTGAAGCCGATCGCCCTAAGCACCGCCAGGCGGACCTCCGGCTGCGGGATACGCAGACCATAGGCGAGACGCGCCATGATGTCGGGGTCGGGCGCGGTCGAGGCACCGATCCCCAGGGCATGCGCCGCCCCGACCAAGGCATCCGTTTCCGACCCTCGGTGTTGCCAAGCCGCGTCCCACATCCCAAGGATCTCCTCGCGGGAGAAGCTCGGAAGCTCGGCGCGCAGATCCGCCGCGATGGATTCCCGCCGCGGACCGTACAACGCCAGATAGCGCCAGCGAAGAAGCTCATCCTCGATGTAGGACACCTCGTCCTCCGGGTCGGCGAACCATTGCCATTGCGCGGGCTGAACCTGCTCCTGCTCGAAGACGCGAGCCAAATACCAACCGCGGCGCCGGAAGGCCGCTTCCACGCGTTCGCGCGCGGATTCCTCGGGTAGCAGCACTCGAACCGCCTCGTTCGCCATGTCGACCTCTCATTGGAAACGCTCGTTGAAGGCGCGCTGTACCCGCACCCGAACGT
>JBAPYD010000681.1:0-5215 GCA_049284555.1 Chromatiaceae bacterium
GGGCTTGGGGGAGCGCGCCCTGAGTCTCCTGTCCTTCCTGGGGACCCAGCTCGGGCTCTGGGGCCTGATGGCGCTGCCCATCCTGGCGACCCCTTGGCTCGCCCGCCGCCGCGGGGGGGCGCCGCCATCCTCCGGGCTGACGATCCCGGGTCGGGCACTGCTTCAGGCGGCGACCTGGTTTCCCCTGGGCTTCTTCGCCCTCGTTTCCCTGAGGAGCGACCCAAAGGGCAACTGGCCGCTGATTTACCTGCTCGCCGTCCCACCCCTTCTGGTCCCCTTTTGGCGCGAGATCAGGGGCTGGGTCGTGGCTGCCGCGCTGGGCAACCTGCTGCTGGTGAGCCTCTACGGGCTCCACGCCGCCACCGGGGTCCTGCCGCTCTCGGACGATCAGAACCGCGTCCTTCGGGAGACGCATGGGTTCCGCGATCTGGCGGAGATCGCCGCCGACCTGGGCGGCCCCGTTTACGCGGCGCGTTACCAGGACACGGCCATGGTGCGCTTCTACCGACCCGGGATCGAAACGACCCAGTGGCCCGGCCTGGCCAGGCCCTCGGAGTATCTGCTGGGGCAGATCGCCCCGAGGATCGAGCCCGAGGAGCTCAAGGAATCCTTCTGGCTGCTGGTGCGGGGACGTCAGGCCCCCGAGATCCCGGGGTTTCGTGTCGCCGCCCACCGCATTCTCATCGATTGCCCGGGGCGGTCGCTCACGGAGACGGAGGCCCCCCCCTGTGCCAGTCCGTTGCACGTATGGGGCCTGCATGAGTTTCAACCGGCGCCTTAGGAAAACAGGCGTAAACCGTTACAATGTCGCCAAAATTCCCGGGGGCACAAATGAACGGCGTGTCGGCTACCGCCCTGTGCCCTGGGGGCCCATCTCCGGGTGACCGGATTTATTGAGCGGTGACCTGTCCGTCGCGGCTATTTCTGTCTGTCTTTACAAGCATCCCTATGAGATCCAAGAACAATCCGTTGTCTCGTATCCTCGGACTCCTCTCTATCGGTCTGGTCCTGAGCATGACGCTCTGGGCCGCCGACGAGCCCAAGCTCGTGGAGCCGCCCGTCGCTGAGGGGGCCCCGGGAGAGTTCACCTTCGCCGCGTTGGTGCGGCGGGCGGCCGAGCTGGCCCAGGGGGACTACGCGCCGGACCGCCCGGCGCTTCCGGATTACCTGGCCAACCTGGATTACGACAAGCATCGTGACATCCGTTTCAGCCCCGACCAGAGCCTGTGGCGGGCCGAGGGTCTGCCCTTTCAGGTCCAGTTCTTCCATCGGGGGTTCCTGTTCCAGGACCGGGTGAAGATCAATGTGATCGACGCCGGCCAGGTGGTGCCCGTGGACTTCCAGCACGACTTCTTCGACTACGGCAAGAATGAAGTGCCGGAGGTGATGCCGCCGGACCTGGGCTTCGCCGGGCTGCGCCTGATGTACCCGATCAACCGGGACGACTACTTCGACGAGGTGGCGGTCTTCCTGGGGGCCAGCTACTTCCGGGCGGTGGCCCAGGGACTCAACTACGGCATCACGGCCCGTGGTCTCGCCATCGACACGGGACTGGCCAGCCGCGAGGAGTTTCCGGTGTTCCGGGAGTTCTGGATCCGCAAGCCCGCGGCGGACGCGACCGAGATTGAGCTCTATGCCCTGATGGACAGCGAGAGCCTCACCGGTGCCTACCGATTCGCCATTCGTCCGGGGACCGAGACCACCATCGATGTCAAGGCCCGGCTGTTCTTCCGCCGGGGGGTGCAGAAGCTGGGCATCGCACCCCTGACCAGCATGTTCTTTCACGGGGAGAGCACCGACCGGTTCATGGACGATTTTCGCCCGGAGGTCCACGACTCCGACGGCCTGCTGATCGAGACCGCCTACGGGGAGCGCATCTGGCGACCCCTGGCCAACCCCATGGGTCTGCGGATCAGCAACTTCGTGGTGGAGAACCCCAAGTCTTTCGCCCTCCTGCAGCGCGACCGGGACTTTCGCAGCTACGAGGATCTGGAGGCCCACTACCACAACCGCCCGAGCCTGGTGGTGGAGCCCCAGGGGGAGTGGGGTAAGGGGATGATCGAGTTGGTGGAGATCCCGAGCAACGCCGAGCGCTACGACAACATCGCGGTGTTCTGGGTCCCGGAGCGGCAGACCGAGGCGGGTCAGGAGTTGGAGCTCGCCTATCGGCTGCGCTTCGCCAAGGACCCCGAGGCGGGTCTGCTCGGCGGACGCGCGGTGGCGACCCGCATCGGTGCGGGCGGCACCGATGTGCTGGATCCCAACGTGCGCAAGTTCGTGGTGGACTTCGCCGGCAGGGGTCTCGCAGGGCTGGATCCGGAGACCCCCGTCGAGGCGGTGGTCTCGACCACGTCGGGCGAGATCTCGCCGCCCGTGGTCCAGCTCAATCCCGAGACACGGGGTCGTCGGCTCTTCTTCGAGCTGAAGCCGGATGGTCGCAAGCCCGCGGACCTGCGGGCCTTCCTGCGCCATGGGGACGACGTGCTGAGCGAGACCTGGAGCTTCCGATGGGTGCGGGAGTAGGTCCCCCCCTGGTCGAGACTCCGCTCCCCCCCGGGGCGGCCCCCGGCCAAGGGCAGGGGTTGGAGCCGAGCGACTGGGAGCGGGCGGCGGAACGGGTCGTCGCCTATCTGGGGGCGATGGGCGTGCGGGAGCCGAAGGAGCTGGAGCTGCTGCGCGAGCAGATCAGGCCGCGGGTCGAGGTCCGGGCGGTGGCCGCCCCCCTGGAGGACCCGATCGAGGCGGCGATCGAGGAGGCCCATGCGCTGCTGGACCTGTGGATCGTCTCGGAGCTGGGTCTGGAGGGAGATGCGGACACCCTGTTCGCGGCCCGGGCCGCCGTGCTCGGGGGTGGGGTGCCCGGGTGGAGCGCACGCTGGGCCGGACTCTCAGGGCGCTCCCTGGCCCCCGAGATCGGCGCGCTCTGCGTCGCTCCGGTGCCCGAGCCCGCCCCCCTGACCATGGAGCCCAACCCGATCGACCTCTTCCTGCACCGGATGACCGGCCGACTTGCCGCGATCGTCCGGTGTGTACTGGGGAGGTCAGCCGGTCCGAACCCCGCTGCCCGAGGCCACTCATGAGCGCTTCCCCGGGCGTCGGCGGTCTGTGGCGCCATTTTCACAGACCCATCTATTTCTCCCTGGTGATCCTCACCACCCTGGGAGCCATGTCGCTGCTCTCGGCGGCCATCCAGGACGGGGGTACGACGCCCCTCGAGCTTCTGCTCCTGATCCTCTATGTGATCCTGATGCTATGGATCAATGCCTCCTTCTGGACCGCTGCGATCGGCTTCATCCGGCTCCTGCGGCGTCCGGATGACCCCGGGGTGCCGATCGTCGCTTCCGGGGTCGCTCCGCAAGGCGAGGCAGGTGGCCCTTTCAAGACCGCTCTGGTGATGCCGGTCTACAACGAGGAGCCGGAGCGGGTCTTCGCCGGGCTGCGGGCCATCTGGGCCTCCTTGGTCGAGACGGGCCGTCACCAGGACTTCGAGATCTTCATCCTGAGCGACACCCGGGACCCGGATATCTGGGTGAAGGAGGAGATGCACTGGCGGCGCTGGGTTGAGGAGCTGGGCCAGCCCGCGCGCCTCTTCTATCGCAACCGGGTGGAGAACACCGCCCGCAAGAGCGGCAATCTCGCGGACTTCTGCCGCGGGTGGGGCGGGCGCTACCGCTACATGATCGTGCTGGACGCGGACAGCATCATGACGGGCGCGACCCTGGTCGAGATGGTCCGGCGCATGGAGGCCGACCGGCGTCTGGCCCTGATCCAGGTGCCGCCGGTCCCCGTGAACCGACACTCGCTCTTCGCCCGGATGCTCCAGTTCGCCGGCAGCCTCTACGGGCGCATGTTTGCCGCGGGCCTGGCCTTCTGGCAGCAGGACACCGGCAACTTCTGGGGTCACAACGCCATCATCCGTGTCCGACCCTTCGCGGATCATTGCGGCCTGCCGAAGCTGCCCGGGCGGGAGCCCTTCGGCGGCGACATCCTGAGCCATGACTTCGTGGAGGCCGCCCTGCTGGCCCGGGCGGGCTGGAAGGTGCGGCTCGCGGACGATCTGGGTGGGAGCTACGAGGAGATCCCACCCACCCTGATCGACTATGCAAAGCGGGACCGGCGCTGGTGCCAGGGCAATCTGCAGCACGCCCGCCTGGTCCTGGCGCGGGGCTTCAAGACCCTGAGCCGAGTCCATTTCGCCATGGGGGTCATGTCCTATCTGGCCTCGCCCCTCTGGCTCCTGTTTCTCCTCGCCACGGGCATCGAGGCCTACTTCAAGAGTCTGCAGCGGCCGGTCTATTTCTTCGGGGACAATGTGTTGCCGGTCTGGCCCCAGACCTACACGGTGGAGATGACCACGGTCCTGGTCGTGACCCTGGCAATGCTGTTCTTGCCCAAGGTGATGGCGCTGTTCCTGCTCGCCGTCAAGCCGCGGCTCGGGCGTCTGTTCGGCGGGGTGCCCCGGGCGACCCTCAGCGTGGTGATCGAGAGCCTCTTTTCGGTCCTGTTGGCGCCAGTCCTGATGCTGTTCCAGAGCAAGTTCGTCGCGGCGATCATTCTGCGCACCACCGTCGGCTGGCCACCCCAGCAGCGCGGCGACCACCAGACGGGCTTCGCCGAGGCCCTCGGGGCCCACGGATCCCATACGCTGATCGCGGTGATCGCGGGGGGCCTGGCCTACGTGTACGTACCGTCTTTCTTCTGGTGGTTCACCCCCGTCCTGGCGGGCCTGGCGCTGTCGATCCCCGTATCCATGATCACCAGTCGGACCTCCCTGGGGATGCTGGCGCGACGGGCGGGACTCTTTCTCACACCGGAGGAGTCCGCGGAGCCGCCCGTGCTGCGGCAGCTGGAGCGCAATCTGGCATCGCCATCGCCCTTGTTGTGCGGGGAGGTCGACGAGCGGGATCTCTGGTCCCGTGCCGTGTTGGACCCTTGCGCCTATGCGCTGCATGCCTCGTTGCTTCCGGATGAGACCCCCAGCCGGCGGCGGCGCCACTATCTGGAGGGTCTGATCTTCCAGCTTCAGGACGAGGGAGCCGGCAGCCTGACCGCCGCCGAGAAGCGGGCCCTGCTCTCCCACAGGGACGGCCTCTACGAGCTGCATACGCTCCTGTGGGCCGGCGCCGAGCCGCCGGCGGCTGGGGCTGGCGCCAGCGCGAGGCCGTAGGGGCGGAGCGGGCTCGGATCTTGACCGCGGAGGCGCGAGCGCGAGGAC
>JBAPYD010000682.1:0-3825 GCA_049284555.1 Chromatiaceae bacterium
CTCCAGGGTCTCGGCCGTCACCGCCAATTTTACTCGCTAAGCGGGCGGTAAGTCGGACAGCCTCCTAGTACCCGGTCCACCCGTCTCTCCCCCCACCCCGACCCATCCCCCCGGTGGAGGGCGTCGCAAAAGCCCCTCGCCCCAGAGAGAGGGGTTGGGGTGAGGGGAGAACCACGCAACCTGTTGCTTCTGCCACGACCCTGCCCCGGCCTGCGCCGACCATGTTCCGCGGCAGGTCACGGAGATTGCCCGGATCGTCCTCGACAGCGTTCTGACCGGCCGCATCCGTCCGCGGTAGAATCTTGCCCCGGCTCCGTGCCTTACGCTACGAGCGGGTCGTTACGGACGGCTGCCACGACGGGCAAGTCAACAACGGGGAATGTAGCGCCAGGACCACGGCGACGACGGCGCGAGAGCCGGTGCCGCGAATCGCAGGTCTTGAGCGGGGCGGCACGCAGATGCGGAAGGAGGCGCGTCCAGTATGGGCAGGTGGGGCATTACAGGTGGCCGGGCGCGAGGCTCAGGTTGGGCGCTAGGGCTTGTCTTCGCCCTGTGGGGCAGCGGCTCGGTCGCCGTGACCGAGCCGGCCCAACCGGACCCTTATTCGGCCGCGACCATCGGCGCCGTGGATCATCGCGGGGTCACCCTCAAGGTCCTCACGCTGGACACGCCGGTCCTGGGCGAGCCGACCGTGCTGCACGCCCGGGAGTTCGAGCGCCTCACGGGTGCCGAGCTCGAGGTCACGCGGGTGCCTTTCTCGGAGCTGTACCAGGAGACCCTGCTGGGGCTGCGCCAGCACAAGTACGATGTGCTGTTCTTTGGCTCGATGTGGGTCGCGGACTTGGCGCAATATCTCCAGGCGTTGCCCCCGCGGATGCTGGGCTCACCTGAATACCGCGACGTCCTCCCGCATTACCAGCGCGTCGCCAGCTGGGGCGACGTACCCTACATGGTCCCCATCGACGGGGACCGCCATTACCTGCAGTATCGCCGCGACCTGCTCGGGGACCCCGTTTATCGGGGGGCCTTCCAGGCCCAGACCGGCCGTGACCTCGACGTTCCAAGGACCTGGCCCGAGTTGCAGGAGATCGCCCGCTTCTTCCAGGGGCGCGAGCTGGCCGACGGCAGCCGCATCAGCGGCATTGCCGAGGTGACAGTAAGCGATGCCTTGCTCGGAAATTACTTCATCAAGCGGGCGGCACCCTATGCCAAGCACCCGGACGTCAGGGGGGGGTTCTATTTCGATCTCGAGACCATGGAGCCCCTGATCAACACGCCGGGGTTCGTCGAGGCCCTCAAGGACTTCGTTGCCGCCCAGGACCTTTACCCGGCGGGCGGTCGGCACATGAGCTTTTTCGATACCATCAGGGCCTTCGGGCGCGGCAACGTGGTGTTCTGCGATTCCTGGGACGACCCCTTCATCGAGGCCATGGAGCCCGGGAATCCTCTCCGCAATCAGGTCGCTGCCGCGCTCTCGCCGGGCTCGCGCAAGGTCTGGAACCGCAAGACCGCGCAGTGGGACGACTTCCCCGAGGTCAACTTTGTGCCCTACATTGCCTATGGTTGGACCAGCGGCGTCAGCAAGGCGAGCCTGCACAAGGACGCAGCCTTCGATTTCCTCGGCTTCTTCACCAATCGCGAGAACCACCGCGCCGACCTCCTTGTCGGCCGATTCGGTATGAACCCGTTCCGCCGCAGCGACCTGAACCCAGGCTTTTGGGGGGACACGGCCGGGTGGGACCCGGCGGTGGCGGCGTCCTATGTAGCGACCCTGGACGCGCAGTCCCGCAGCACCAACCGCGTCCTGGACCTGCGCATCTATCGCGGTCAGGAATACGTCTACCTGCTGTCCGTTGGGGTCTACCGCGCCCTGACCGGGCGCGACACGCCCCAGGCCGCGCTCGACGTGGTGGCCGAGCGCTGGCGGAAACTCACCCTGCGGATCGGGGTGGACAGGCAGCGCGAGGCCTATCGGCAAGTCGTTCGGTTCGAGGACAACGATTAGCGGACGCCCATGAAGATCCGCACCCGTATGATCATGGCGGCGTTGATCGTCACCGCGATCGCCAACATCATCTACGGCGTCTTCTTCCTCGAGCGTGAGGGCCGGGAAGCGCGCGCTCGGCAGCAGACCACCATCGAGGAGACCAACCGCCTGCTCGCCTCGGTGATGGCGGGCCCCCTCTACGACGGAAACGTCGAGCACCTCAGCCGCGATCTCGATTCCTTCTTCCTGAACCCGGACATCGTCCATATTGCGCTCACGGAGACCCGCGGTGACATCGAGCTCACGTTCGAGCGCGCGTCACCCTCACCCCTGGGAGAGCTCATCGAGGACCGCGTCCAGGTAAATCGCGGTATCGATGAGCTCGGCGAAATCCGAGTCATCTACACCACGGCGAACATCGAAAACCGGCTGCTGCAACTGCGAAACGAGCTGGTGTTGCTGTCGGTCGCTTTCATGCTCGGCTTGGCGGTGGTGATCCTTCTGGTGGCACGCGGGCTCACCAAGCCCATCGACCGACTGACCGCCGCGGCGCAGGCCATGACCGACGGCAAGCTCGATCAGCACATCGAGCCGACCGGCAGCCGGGAGGTCGTCGTCCTGGGTCAGAGCTTCATCCGCATGCGCGATGCCATCCGGGAGCAGATGACCGCCCTCGAGGACAAGAATCGCCAGCTGGAACTGGAGGTGGCCCAGCGCAGCGCCGCGGAGCGGGAGCGCGATCGCCTGATTTCAGTCGTCGAGGCGACCACGTACCTGATCAGCATGTCCGACCCCCAAGGCAAGATCCTGTACCTGAACCGTGCCGGACGCAGACTCACCGGCTTCGGCGACCGACCGGCCGAGGAGTTGCAGATCCCCGACTTGCACCCCCCGTGGGCCACCGCCCTGATCCTCAACACGGGCGTACCTACCGCGTTGCGCGACGGCTACTGGTCGGGCGACACCGCGCTGCTGGGGCCGGACCAACATGAGTTTCCCGTGTCACAGGTCATCCTGAGTCACCGCAACGGGCAGGGCGAGGTGGAGTACCTGTCGACCATCATCCGCGACGTCACCGAGCGCAAGAAGACAGAGCAGGAACTGCGTGAGCTCACCAGCGAGCTGGAGACCCGCGTCCAGGAGCGCACGGCCGAGCTGGAGAGGACCAACAAGGAGCTCGAATCGTTCTCGTACTCCGTGTCCCACGACCTGAGGGCGCCGTTGAGGGCCATCGACGGCTTCAGCCGGCTTCTGCTCGAGGACTATGGGGCGACGCTGGAGGGAGAAGCGCAGGACTATCTGATTCGGGTGCGCAGAGCGGTGCAGCGCATGGGCAACCTGATCGACGACCTGCTCAACCTGTCGCGCGTGAGCCGCGCGGAGCTGCGGCCCGCCACGGTGGACCTCAGTCGCCTCGCAACCGAGATTGCCGCGGAGCTGCGCGAAGGCAATGGCGCGCGGGCCGTCGATGTGTCCATCGAACCGGGACTCACCACCCAGGGCGACCCGCAGCTGCTTCGGGTCGCCCTGCACAATCTGCTCGACAATGCCTGGAAGTACACGGGCAAGACCCCGGAGGCCCGGATCGAATTCGGCGCGATGCGGCGAAACGACGAGACGGTCTACTTCGTCCGCGACAACGGTGCCGGCTTCGACATGCAATACGCCGGCAAGCTGTTCGGCGCCTTTCAGCGCCTGCACACCGAGCGCGAGTTTACGGGCACCGGGATCGGCCTGGCGACGGTCGCCCGTATCGTCCACCGACACGGTGGGCAGATCTGGGCAGAGGGCGCGCCGGGAGCGGGAGCGACCTTCTACTTCATCCTGGCGGGCCCGCC
>JBAPYD010000683.1:0-1693 GCA_049284555.1 Chromatiaceae bacterium
TCCTCTACTGGCGCGTCACGCCGCATAAAGCAAGACACCTCACGAGTGAACAACGCAACGAAAGTAACCGCCCTAACCGCCGGATCCTTGGTCGCAGGGCGTCGTTTCAAAAGAGCCGCACCCAAATCCGTTCCCATCATCGAGGTCCCGTATACCTAACCGCCTGGTATGGGCGATCGGCCGTCACTCGCCCAAACAGGGGCGGGGACGGCTCAAAGCCCAAGCCAGACTGTCAGGATGCTTCGCAGCATCGCCAACTTCACGCTATCCGCGGTCACCCGACCGGCAGCGCGGCGAAGCGCAGCCATAAGTGGATGGGGCGCGGCCTTCTGGTACCTCGGCCGGAGTCCAGGCGTGATGTTCGCGAATGCGGCGCTCGGCTACTCCCGACCGGCGGGCGCGTCTGGGTTTTTCGCGATCTCGCTGACGATCAACAACCCCCGCGACTGGCCAGTTTCCGAATCCTTGGTCTGGACGCCGGCATGGAGCAGCTCCGATGGGATCAGGGTTGGCCCAAAACCTGGGGTTACATCCAACAGCGTCACCAGATTATCCCCCGGTTTATACCCCGCGATGGGCGAGAAGTGTCCCACCGAGACCCCGAAGATCGGCGCCCGGTCGAAGTTGACGATGCAGCGGTTGTTGAGGTCGTTGCAGCGCGAGAGGGTGCTGAGAAAAGCCTCGTAGGGCAGGTCCCGCAGGACTTCGACGCGGCCGACGCCGCGCTCGTGGAGCAGCGCGGCGACGCTGTCGAGGGTCATCCCGAGGAGCCGCATGCGCAGCCGCTGCCAGGGTTCGCCCTCGAACAACGTGCTTTCATTGGGAATCGGGTCGCCGAGCGATGCGAGCACGTTCAGGACGCTGGAGGGACCGCAGGAGGACAGCGTCTCCTGGGTACGGAAGTCTTGCAGGTAGCGGCGCGCGACTGGGGTCGCCAAGGCCTCCTCGAGTGCGGTGCCCCCGGATAGGACCCCGGCGGCGAAGCGTTCGGGGTGGGGCTGAGAGACGTGCAGGACGAAGAGTCCCGCGGTGCCGACGATGCCGAGGGTCAGCACCATCAGCATAAGGATCAAACGCAGCCGCCAAGACTCCGGAAGACGCATGCTCTGCCTGTCTCATATGTCGTTGAACAGTCCCTACCACGGGACTGGCGTCGAGAGACCGGCCTAGCTCAGGCGCTTTCCTCGGCCAGCCGCTAGGCCGCACTCCTGTTCCTCGCTATAACTGCCACCCTCAGGGGTTTGGCAGCCCGTCGATAAACACCGGTCTTAGGCCCTTTTGCTCGGTGGCGAAGCATCCCCTTACGGCGGAACCTGTGGGCCGATGAGAATCGAGAATACCACCACGCACATCGCTGTCTTCATCGCGGTATGCCTTGCCGTCGGTGTCGCACCAACGCTTGCGGACACGGATCAGCCCGCCCAGGCCCCGAGTATCGCGCGGATGGCGCGCCTGCCGGTCACTGGGCTCCAGGTTGTGGAGACCAACGAAGGTGAGCTCCTGTTCCTGTCCGACAACGGGCGCTACGCCCTCCGCGGCCGCGCCCTGGATCTCTGGCATGGCGCCAGGCTCGTTTCCTATGAGGAGACTATACGTCTCGCCGGACGCATCGACCTAGCTCGGCTCAAGCTCGACGTGGGGGATCTCGGAGCGATCGATGTGGGGGAGGGACCCGAGGTCGTGGCCTTTGTCG
>JBAPYD010000684.1:0-13906 GCA_049284555.1 Chromatiaceae bacterium
GACGACCCCATCGCCCGGGCCGCGGCCGCCTACTCCGCCCTGGTGGAGACCGCGCTGTCCATCAAGGAGGCCGCCAAGGGACTGGAGCGAAACGAGAGCCGCATTCGTCAGCGCCTGCTCCAGCGCACCCTCTATGGCATCCGACGCGGGCGCAACTGGCTCCTGCCCCTGTTTCAGTTCCAGGTGGAGGACCAGCAGGGAGCTCGGGTGGTCCGGGGCCTGGTGCCGGGCATCGAGCAGGTATTCCCGGCGCTGAGCCCGGAGCTCCACCCGGTTGCCGTCTGGCGCTGGTTCACCTCACCGAGCACGGAGCTGGTGCCGGACGAGGCGCCGGAGCAGGCCGTCAGCCCCCGAGACTGGCTGCTCGCGGGCCGCGATCCCAGGCCGTTGGCGAACCTCGCGCGGGACCTCTGAGCCCTTGCCCAAGTTTCCCCCGCCGCCGGCCGTCGACGCCCTGAGGGTCATCGCGCCCGAGGTCCGGCGCCTCGGCGCGGGGACCCTGGTGTGGCGGGTCTATTTCCGGGGCGGACCCCATCCGGCGCGATGGGGCCAGCTACGCGCCTTCGGGCCCACCACGGCCCGCTTCGACCATCACCTTGCGGACGCGGCCGGTGAGCCCCGGGAGCAGGCGCGCGCCATCCAGTACCTCGCCCTCGACGGCATCACGCCGCTCGCGGAGGTGTTTCAGGACACCCGGGTCATTGACCGCGCCGCCCGCTCGCCCTGGCTGGTGGCCTACGCCCTGGCCGAGGACCTGGACCTGCTGGACCTGACGGGCGGCTATCCGACCCGGGCCGGCGCCTCCATGCTCATCAACTGCGGCTCCCGTCCCCGGGCGCGGCGCTGGTCGCGCGCCTTCTACGAGGCCTACCCCGGGATCCAGGGCCTCTGCTACGCCTCGTGCATGCATCGCAACAGCCCGAGCGTCGCACTCTACGAGCGTGGCGCCGGCGCCATTCCCGCCCACCCCAGCTTCCACCGGGCCCTGTCCGACAGTGCCCTGCGGCTCACGCTGCGCAACGCCGCGGCGCGGCTGGGCTATCTGCTGCTATGAGCGCGCGCGTCGGAGCGCCCGGCTTGGAAGGCGTGGGCAACATGGCGCGATACCGGGACGAGGCGGCTCATCCATCCGATCCCGGCTTCCCGGCTGGAGCGCGGCCCTCGGCAGCCGGACGAGCCCGTACCAGTCCGGACTCGCGCCGGCTCGCCGGTCGCGCCCAGTGCGAGGGTGAGACCCCTTAGGGAATCTCCTGACATAGAGTCCCCGATTGTTGAGCCTCGCGCTGTGGCTTAGCATCCCCGCTCCCCCCGGAAACCGTGACAGCCACCCGCGACCACGGGCGGGGCGCTCTGCCGCGACTCGCGACGTCAGCGCCCTGGGACGGGTCGAACGGGGGCGAACCGACCGCAGTCCTCGGCGAACCTGCCAACCTCACCAAGCCTAGGGAGCCACAGCACGATGCGCGAACACCGAGCCACACGATTCCTGACCGTCACCGGCCTTGCGGTGGGTCTGACCCTATCCGGCACCTCCTTCGCCTACGACGAAAAGGATGCCATCAAGGACTGCGAGAAGCGGATTCGCAGCGAGTACAACCTCTCCGACGTCCGAGACGCCCACGCCACCCGGCTCCAGGATGCCGGCCACCACTACCAGGTCCAGGGTCAGACCAAGATCGACAACAAGAAGTACCCGTGGACGTGCGAGGTCAAGGACCGCCACGTGACCAGAGCCGAGTACAGCGGCCCCAAGCCCGAGGGAATGAGCACCGCCGAGAAGGTCGCCATCGGCGCCGCGGCGGCGGTGGCCATCGGTGCGGCCGCCACCGCCCTGACCAAGGACAAGGAGCCCGAGCCGGTCGCCGAGACCCTCCCGCCCCCCGAGGTCCACAGCCGTCCCGGCGGGGAGATGGAGGTGGTCGTGGCCGACGGCTGCACCGTCCTCTACAACGACATCGGACTGCGCAAGAAGCACGGCGCGAGCTGCACCGACGAGGACCTGAAGCGGGCCGAGGTCGCCATGAACGACCATCTCAAGTCCCACCACTCCTCGAGCCACTGAGGAAGCGCCGATGGCGGGCCAAGGGTGAGCGGCGCGTGCGCGCAGCCGCTCACGGGCTCGCGAGGATGCGAGCCCCGGCCGGCAGGCAGCGCAGGACTGCGCGAGGAAGTCGGGCCCGCCATCATCCAGGGCCTTGAGCCCTCGAAAATGAGGTATCCCGGGACCCGCGTGACTCCGCTCGCGCGCTGACCCATCCCGGATCCCGTTCGACCGGCATCCCCCACGGCCCGTGCAGCGGGACGAAGGACAGCTCCCGCGCCCCACCCGCAGCCCCCCGGGGTGGGTCCTCCCGCCAGCACGCCCCCTACCGGAGCGCGAGCTTCAGCGAGCGCAGCCCCGCGTTGATCCGCGGCTTCACCCGTTGGCAGTCGTCGATCGCCAGGCTCAGGGCGTTGAGCGCCTCCTGGTGGCGGTCCTCGCGCTCGGGCTGGATCGCAATGCGGAGCCGGCTCTCCGGGTCGAGCCGGACATGGGGCTCATGGGACGGGGCATGAATCCTTGCCGGCGTGACCGGTGCAGGGGGCAGGTCGGAGGCCCATCCGGTCCGCGGGGATACGCGGCCGATGGTCTCGGATGATCCGACACAGACGGGGACGTGCGATCTCAAAGATGTCCCACGCTCTGCCCGTGTGCCAACCCGTAGCCTCCTGCACCCGCAAGCCATGAAGCCGCCCCCTGCAATTCGAGGCCCAATCCAAAGAACGAAGCCGGTTCGTGCTCCATAGTCTCGGACCAGCGGAATTCAATTGATACCGGTACCGATGCCGGAGCTGCTGCGATGACCCAAGAGTGCTGGCGAATCCCCACCTGCGACGAGGAGCTGATCGACGTCTTCCTGGAGGAGGTGGAGGAGCTCCTCCAAAGCATCGACGGCCATATGAAGACCTGGATGTTCAACCCGGGGGACCAGAAGTCGCTTACCGAGATCCGCCGGTGCTTCCATACCCTCAAGGGTAGTGGTCGCATGGTCAAGGCCCTGGATCTGTCCGAGGTCGCCTGGAAGGTCGAGCACATGCTGAATCAGGCGCTCGGCGGAACCGTGGCGGTCTCGGAGTCCATGGTCAACGTGGTCGCGTCCGTCCGCACCCAGATCCCGAGGATCGTGGATGCCTTCAAGCACCACCGCTCCCTGGCGGGAAACCGCGACATCGAGGGCCTGATGCGGCTCGCCGACAGCCTCGCGGCGGGCAAGACCACCTCGCCACGGGCCGTGCTTCGCACCGTCCCCGCCGCCGCCGAGCGATCAGGGAGGCCACAGGACATCAACGCCCGACTCGACCGCTGTATGCAGCGGGCGGACGAGGCCCTGCACCGGTCCGAGCTGGCCCTCCAGAAGGCCCGCCGGGCGGGTGTCCTGCTCGACCCCCTCCACAGCGCGTCGGTGCAACCGGAGACCAACGCGGAGCTGGTCGGAATTCGCGCCCTGGTCGACGGGCTATCCAAGGAGGTCCTGGCGCTGCGTCTTCGCTCCGAGCAGGGTCAACACGAGGGCGCGCCATACCCGGTCGAGATGCCTCGGCCCGTCATCGAGCGGGACGCGCATCTCGAGCCCGATCCGGAGCGTCCGCTCGGCGAGATCGCACAAGACGGCGGGACAGTCCGCCTGACCGGTTCCGTCCGTCACCGCTTCGGCTGGCTTGCGCTCACCCTCAGCGCCCTGGCGGGCGGCGCCCTGGCGACCGGGACCAATCTCTGGATGCAATCCCTCGGCTGAGACTCGGGCCGCGCAATCCGGCCCACCCGCTCATCGCGCTCGGGTGGTTCTCGGCTCGATCGGATGGAGGCGTTGGGAAACGCCCTGCCGGCGTTCCTCTCGACCTGCGCCCCAGGAGACGCAACGCGCGCGATGCGCCATCTTCCGTGCGCCCCAGCCCCTGAGCGATGGCGGCTCAGCCGGTGATGCTCAGGGCGAGCAGGTAGACGCCGTCATGGAGGCGCTCGCAGCGCATCACGGTGCACGGCGTTCGGATCTCCTCGGTCTCATGCCACAGAAGCGTGCTCCCAGGCTCGATCGTCGAGCCCACATAGACGCACGCCAGGCCAGTCCTGCTCTCGTTCAGCATCAGTGCCATGAGCGGCCTGTCGGACTCGCCGTCCTGGATCGAGAGCCGCAGGGTCCCGCTCTCGGGGTCTCTGTATCGAAGATGGCCTCGTCGCTCTCTGTTGTTCATGCCGATCGGCCGTGCTCATGGAGATGCGGATCCAATGCCTTCCTTGGTGCCAGGGGAAGCCAACCGACTCGGTGTCTCCCCATGCCCCTCAGGCCAGGCGAACGCCCGTCGCCCGGCGGCGTACAGGGCACCCGGAAGCATCCGAGGTGCCCTGTCGAGCTCGGATAGCCTGCCACTTCCAATCGCTCAAGAGCTTGGGACTGCGCCCAATCCAAGAACGGCGACCTGGTAGGCCCTGGCGATGGGAGCTGGGCGGCCGAGTCGATCCTGAGGGTCCCACCCCCCAGGCCTCCCGAAATGGCCAGCCCGCCACTCGCTTTTCCGACCGATCCGCGCAACGACGGCTAACCTTAAGCACAGACCCCTCAGGAGGCCGTCATGTCCCCACGTTGGGTGATCCATCTGGTGCTGCTCCTGCTGATCGCTGGTCCACCGTCGGGGGGCGTGGCTATGCCCGTCCCGCCCGGGGAGGCCCTGGTGATCGACCTGGAGGGGGCCATCGGCCCCGCCACCAGCGCCTTCGTCGAGCGCTCTATCGCCCGCGCGGCCAGCAGCGGGGCTCGGGTGCTGATTCTGCGCATGGACACGCCCGGAGGGCTCGATACCTCCATGCGGGCGATCGTGAAGGCCATCCTCGCCTCCCCGGTGGCGGTGGTGGGCTACGTGGCCCCGAGCGGGGCCCGGGCGGCGAGCGCCGGGACCTACATCCTGTACGCGTGCCACATCGCGGCCATGGCGCCGGGGACCAACCTGGGGGCCGCGACCCCGGTTCAGATCGGCGGTCTGCCGGGGGCCGAGCCCGAGCCGAAGGGGCCCGAGGAAGGCGAGGCGGCCCCGGAGAAAAGGCCCAGCGGGGACGCCAGCAAGGAGAAGCTGGTCAACGACGCGGCGGCCTATCTGCGCAGCCTGGCGCAGCTTCGCGGACGCAACGCCGAGTGGGCCGAGCAGGCGGTGCGCGGCGCCGCCAGCCTCCCGGCGGAGGAGGCCCTTCAGCTCGGGGTGGTCGACCTGGTGGTCCCGAGTCTGGAGTCCCTGCTCGCCGCCGTCGACGGTCGGCTGGTGCACACCTCGGCCGGTGAGGTGCGCGTGTCCACGGCGGGGGCGACACCCGTCGTGCTGAGCCCCGATTGGCGCACTCGGCTCCTCGCGGTCATCGCCAACCCCAACGTGGCCTACGTGCTGCTCCTGATCGGGATCTACGGGCTGATCTACGAGTTCTCGAACCCGGGGACGGTGCTCCCCGGGACCGTGGGGGCGGTCAGCCTGGTGCTCGCCCTGTACGCCTTCCAGCTCCTGCCCGTGAACTACGCGGGGGTGGCCCTCATGGGGCTTGGACTGGCCCTGATGATCGCCGAGGCCTTCATGCCGAGCTTCGGGGCCCTCGGGATCGGCGGCATCGCCGCCTTCGTGGTGGGGTCCCTGATCCTGGTGGACACGGAGGTGCCGGGGTTCGGACTCTCGGTCCCCCTGGTCCTGAGCTTCGCCCTGACCAGCGCCCTGCTCCTGGTGATCGTGATCGGCATGGCGATCCGCTCCCGGCGGCGGGCGGTGGTGAGCGGCTCGGAGCAGCTGATGGGCGCCGTCGCCACGGCCCTGGGCGGCTTTCCGGAGGACGGGAGCGTGCACCTGCGCGGCGAGACCTGGACCGCGCGGAGCAGCGTCCCCATCGCCGCGGGCCAGTCGGTGCAGGTCATCGGCCGGGAGGGGCTGACCCTGATCGTCTCCCCCCTCCCCCCTTCAAAGGAGGTCTGAACATGCCTATCGAGGCCATTGGGGTCCTGGTTCTGCTCATCGTCGGCTTCTTCGCGGCGGCGGTGAAGATCCTGCTGGAGTATCAGCGGGGCGTCATCTTCACCCTAGGCCGCTTCTGGAAGGTCAAGGGACCGGGCTTCATCGTCGTGGTGCCCCTGATACAGCAGATGGTCCGGGTGGACCTGCGGGTGATCGTCATGGACGTGCCGAGTCAGGACGTCATCTCCCGGGACAACGTCTCGGTCAAAGTCAACGCGGTGGTCTACTTCCGGGTCATCGACCCGGAGAAGGCCATCATCCAGGTGGAGGACTATCTGGCGGCCACCAGCCAGCTCGCCCAGACCACCCTGCGCTCGGTGCTGGGTCAGCACGAGCTGGACGAGATGCTCGCCGAGCGGGAGAAGCTCAACGACGACATCCGGCGCATCCTCGACACCCAGACGGACGCCTGGGGGATCAAGGTGGCCAACGTGGAGATCAAGCATGTGGATCTGGACGAGTCCATGATCCGGGCCATCGCCCGCCAGGCGGAGGCGGAGCGCTCACGGCGGGCCAAGGTGATCCACGCCGAGGGCGAGATGCAGGCGGCGGAGAAGCTCACGGAGGCGGCGCGCATCCTGTCCGCGGAGCCCCAGTCGATCCTGCTCCGGTATATGGAGACCCTGACCGCGGTGGCCGGCGACAAGTCCTCGACCATCCTGTTCCCGCTGCCCATCGAGCTGTTCGGCAAGCTGCTGGACAAGCCCGAGAAGGCGACCTGAGGCCGGCCCGGCGCTCTGATCCCCGCCTCGGGGAGGGGCGTCCCGGGCCCCGGGCCCGCGGGTGGGCGCGGACCGATCGCGGGTCCGGGGGTATCCATCAAGCGCTCGGCTCTTCACCCCCGACTGGAGCCGGCCCAGGGTGCGCGGGTGCGTGCCGAGCTGCTGCCGCGACTCCTGGAGCTGGCCCTGGCAGCCAAATCCGGCGCGATCGGGCTCACCATCGACGCGGAGGAGGCGGCACGCCTGGACCTGACGCTCGATCTCTTCGCCGCCCTCTGCGCGGAGCCGACGCTGGCCGGGTGGGAGGGGCTGGGGATCGCGGTCCAGGCCTATCAGCGCCGGGCCCTGGGGGCGATCGAGCTGATCGCGGACCTCGCGGAACGGCACGGGCGCCGCGTCCTGGTCCGTCTCGTCAAGGGTGCCTACTGGGACAGCGAGATCAAATGGGCGCAGCAGCAGGGGCTTCCGAGCTACCCGGTCTATACGCGCAAGGCCCACACCGACCTGTCCTACCTGGTCTGCGCCCAGCGGTTGCTGGCGCAGGGCCCACGCCTCCACCCCCAGCTCGCGACCCACAACGCCCACACCGTGGCGGCCATCCTGGAGCTGGCCGGGGACCGCCGCTGCGGGAGATCGCCGACGGGGTCCTCGACATGCTCACGGGTGCCATGGCGGAGCTGCGGATCGGGGACCCCTGGGACCTGGCCACCGACGTCGGGCCCGTGATCGACGCCGAGGCCCAACGGTGCCTGAATGCGCACGCGCGGCGCATGGAGCGCGAGGGGCGTCTCCTCTATCGCTGCGAGGACCCGCGGGGGGTACCGGCACGGGACATTCGTCGCCCCACAGGCCTTCGAGGTCGACAACCTGGAACGACTGACCGGCGAGGTCTTCGGTTCCATCCTGCACGTGATCCGTTTCGGTACTGGGGACCTGGACCGGGTCATCGCCGCCATCAACGGCACCGGCTACGGGCTCACCTTCGGGGTCCACGGCCGCATCGACCGCACGGTGACGCGCCTGACCGCGGGCGTCCGGACGGGCAACCGTTACGTCAACCGCAACCTGATCGGGGCCGTGGTGGGGGTGCAGCCCTTCGGCGGCGAGGGGCTCTCCGGGACCGGCCTATCTGCAGCGCTTCACGACCGAACGGGTCCTGACCATCAACACCGCCTCCACGGGCGGCAACCTGGACCTTCTGTCCCGGTCGGACTGAGCCACCCGTTCGGGACCCGGTCGCACGGGGTCTCGCGCTCAACGCACCACTGGAAAGGTCACCGTGATAGCCCAGGCGAAGAGGAGGCCCATTCCCAGGGCCCCCGGGAGGGGGTGCCAGGTGCGCCGGTAGGCCCAGGTGCCGGGCACGATGCCGAGCAGCAGCCACAGGCGCTCGGAGGTGGGCATGAAGGCCGTGACGAAATGATCGGTGGGCACGGCGATCGCGAACACCAGGTAGGCCATGACCGCCACGCTGGCGAGCAGGAGACCGACCCAAAGGGTGCGGTGGCGGCCCGTGGCAGGAGTCGGGACAGGGGCCAGGCCAGGGCCAGGAGACCCAGGTAGAGCAGACCGGGCGAGCCACCGCGGCCAGCGATGACGCCCTCCTCCGGACGGTCGAAGGTCTGGCTCAGCCACGCCAGGGCGGCGCGGACCCCTCCCTCGGCAAAGAGCACCCCGATGTGCTCCGCCCCGGGCACCAGCTCCAGTCTGCGCGCGCTGCCCTGGCTGGGGTCTCCGTAGGTCACCCCGGTCTCGGCCGGTTCGCCGGTTGCCGCCGCGATGGCCTCCAGACCCGTCTGACGGAGCATCTCGGGCTCCAGGGCGCCGAAGAGGATCAGGAGGTTTCGCGGCGCCCCTGCGGACCCCTTGGCCAAGCGTCGGATAACGATGTTCAATCACTGGTGTTGGGCGAACCACCTGGACGCTCGGGCGCGCAAGGGGCGAAGGGACCAATCCGCGTGCTATCCACAGGCCGAAGGTGGGCCCCGAGCTGCTGGCCTGATCCTTGCCTCAGCCGTCTCGAAGGTTCGCTATCCTGCGTTATGTAGTCAAGGTGACATCGATTACGACAAAGACACCTCCGGGACCTGTCACCTTCCCTACAGGGGCGCGCCGCGTGGACCGGGTCGCCCTGCTCGAGAAGGTCTCGGAGCTCGGCTCCATTACGGCGGCGGCCAGGGCCATGGGGATCTCCTACAAAGGGGCCTGGGAGGCCATCGAGGCACTGAACAACCTGTCGGAGCGGCCCCTGGTGGAACGTAGCGCGGGCGGCAGCGGCGGCGGCGGTACCCGTCTGACTGCCCACGGCCGGCAGGTCCTCTCGCTGCTGCGCGACCTGGAGGGAGAGCTCAAGGGGCTGCTGAGGGCCATCGGGAGCGGGGATGGGACCTTCAAGCGGTTCAGTCAGTATTTTCAGCAGATGCGGAGACTCAACATGAAGACCAGCGCCCGCAATCAGTTCCGCGGCACGGTCGCCAGCGTGAGCCGGGGGGCCGTCAACAGCGAGGTGGTCCTCGACATCGGCGGCGGCGACAGCCTGGCCGCCATCATCACCAACGAGAGCGCCGACAACCTCGGCCTGGCTCGCGGGGTCGAGGCCTACGCCCTGATCAAGGCCCCCTGGGTGATCGTGACCACCGACGAGTCCCTCAAGACCAGTGCCCGCAACCGGCTCTGCGGCGTGGTCTCGCGCTGCGTGGAGGGGGCGGTGAACGGCGAGGTGGTCATCGACCTGCCCGGCGGCAAGTCCGTCGCCGCCATTGTCACCAACGAGAGCATCCAGAACCTGGGCCTCGAGGTAGGGCTGCGCGCCTGTGCCCTCATCAAGGCCTCCCACATCATCCTGGCCGTCGGCGCCTGAGGAGGATCGACATGAAGCCCCTCATCGGCATCGCCGCCCTCGGCCTCGCGCTCCTGCTCTCGCCCCTGGGGGCCGCCCGCTCCGACGAGGCGCAGGTCGCGGTCGCCGCCAACTTCACCGCCCCGGCCAAGCTGATCGCGGCCCGATTCGAGAAGGAGACGGGTCACAAGGCCGTCCTCTCCTTCGGCGCCACCGGGAAGTTCTATGCCCAGATCAGGAACGGCGCCCCCTTCGAGGTCCTGCTGGCGGCGGACGACACGACCCCCGCCAGGCTGGAGGAGGAAGGCGTGGCGGTTGCGGACAGCCGCTTCACCTACGCCATCGGTCAACTGGTGCTGTGGTCCGCCGACCCGGACCTCGTGGACGACAAGGGCGAGGTGCTCGGGAAGGGGCGCTTCCGGCACCTCGCGATCGCCAACCCCAAGACCGCCCCCTACGGCGCCGCGGCCATCGAAACCCTGACCGCGCTCAAGGTGCTGGACGCCATCCGGCCCAAGCTGGTCCAGGGGGAGAACATCGCCCAGACCCACCAGTTCGTCATGAGCAGCAACGCGGAGCTGGGCTTCGTCGCCCTCTCCCAGGTCTGGCAGGATGGCAGGCTGACGTCGGGGTCGGGCTGGATCGTGCCGGAGACCCTGCATGACCCCATCCGCCAGGACGCCGTGATGCTCAATTCAGGCGCGGGCAATGCGGCGGCGGTGGCCTGGCTCGACTTCCTCAAGGGCGAGGATGCACGGGCGGTGATCCACGCCTTCGGCTACGGACTCTGAGGCCGGGTCGACCCCTTGGTGACCTCCGCACCTGACCTGGCCCCGCCCCGGTCCGTGGCCCTGAGCATGTCGCTATGCTGACTGAAGCCGACCTGTCCGCGATCTGGCTCACCCTGCGCCTGGCAGGGGTGACCACCCTCCTGCTGCTCCTCCTCGGGACGCCGATCGCCTGGTGGCTGGCCCGCACCCGCTCCCGCTGGAAGGGCCCGGTGGGGGCGGTGGTCGCCCTGCCCATCGTCCTGCCGCCGACGGTGATCGGCTTCTATCTGCTCCTGCTCATGGGCCCCAACGGCCCGGTGGGCCGGCTCACCCAGTGGGCGGGGATCGGGCTCCTGCCCTTCACCTTCTGGGGCCTGGTGGTGGCCTCCGTGTTCTATTCCATGCCCTTCGTGGTCCAGCCCATCCAGAACGCCTTCGAGGCCCTTGGGAAGCGCCCCCTGGAGGTGGCCGCCACCCTTCGCGCGTCGCCCCTGGACGCCTTCCTTACGGTGGCGGTTCCCCTCGCCCGCCCCGGCTTCCTCACTGCCGCCATCCTGGGCTTCGCCCACACGGTCGGTGAGTTCGGGGTGGTGCTGATGATCGGCGGGAACATCCCCGGCGAGACCCGGGTGGTCTCGGTGCTGATCTACGATCACGTGGAGGCCATGGAGTACGCGCGGGCCCATTGGCTGGCGGGGATCATGGTGGCCTTCTCCTTCCTGGTCCTGCTGGCCCTCTACACCCTGAGCCCGACGGCACGGACCGGTCGATGATCGAGGCCCGCTTCAGGCTCGGCTACCCGGGGTTCGCCCTCGAGGCGGACCTGTCGTTGCCGAGCCAGGGGATCACCGCCCTGTTCGGGCCCTCCGGCTCCGGCAAGACGACCCTGCTGCGGGCCGTCGCCGGGCTGGAGCGGGTCCCGGACGGCTACCTGCGCGTCGATGGGGAGGTCTGGCAGGACGGGCGGACCTTCCTGCCGACCCACCGGCGCCCCCTGGGCTACGTATTTCAGGAGGCGAGTCTGTTCCCCCATCTCAGCGTGCGGGGCAACCTGGACTATGGCCAGCGGCGCGCCCAGGCCGACGGAACCGGGCTCCTCGATCAGGTCCTGACCCTGCTGGGAATCGGCCACCTGCTGGCGCGCCGACCGGAGGGACTGTCCGGTGGAGAGCGTCAACGGGTGGCGATTGCCCGGGCCCTGCTCACGCGTCCCCGGCTCCTGCTGATGGACGAGCCCCTCGCTGCCCTCGATCAGGCGCGCAAGGCGGAGATCCTCCCCTATCTGGAGGATCTGCATCGGGAGCTTCGGATACCGGTCCTCTACGTCAGCCACTCCCCCGACGAGGTGGCACGCCTGGCGGACCACCTGGTGGTGCTGGAGGAGGGCCGCGTCCTGGGGGCCGGCCCACTGACCGAGACCCTGGCGCGGCTCGACCTGCCGATCCGCCTGGGGGAAGACGCCGGCGTGGTGATCGAGGGCCAGGTCGCGATCCGGGATACGGAGTGGCACCTCGTGCGCGTGGACTTCGCGGGCGGTGGGCTCTGGGTGCGGGACACGGGACATCCGATCGGGGACCGGGTGCGGGTGCGCATCCTGGCCCGGGACGTGAGCATCGCCCGGGAGCCGGTGCGCGGCACCAGCATCCTCAATGCCTTGCCCGTGACCGTGACCGCCTCGGGGCCGGACGCCCACCCGGCCCTGCGTCTGGTGCAGCTATCGGCGGGCGGGGTGCCGATGCTCGCCCGGCTCACGGCCCGCTCCGCGGCCGCCCTGGATCTGGCCCCGGGGCATCGGGTCTGGGCCCAGATCAAGGCGGTGGCCCTGATCGGTTAAGGGAAGCCGTTTCGCTGCACCCAGAGGATGGGTGCAGCGCACGGCGGGGAGAAGGAGCGGAGGACGCGGCACGCGGCTGCCCAACCCGGGAGACGCCGATCACCTGCCATCCTGGCTCTTGACCAGCTCACGTCCCCAGGGGAGCCCGCCCTGACCGGCGAGCGCGAGGCTCGGTCCCGACTCAGGGATTGCCCCTGCAGGGGCGACCACCGACCGGGCCCCAACCCGGTCCCCAGCCAGGTCCCCAACCCTGCCCCATGCCGGGGGCGTAGCCCGGATCCCAGTCAGGGGCGTACGCGGGTCCCCACCCCGGGCCAGAGCCGGGCGCCCAGCCCGGGCGACGCGCGGCCAGGCGTTCCTGCTGACCCTGAGCGAGCTCCTGGGGCGAGAGCAGTCCGTTCCCGTCCCTGTCCCAGTCCTCGAACCGAGGCGCCTTTCCCGCATGGCGCAGGAACCGACCCTGGGCAGCCCGGGCGGCCTGACGCTGCTCCCGGTGCGCGTCGAACTCCTGGGCGGAGATGGCGCCGTCGTTGTTCTGGTCCATGGCCCCGAAGGGCACGGGGCCGCGACCCGGCATGGGCTGGGCCCAGGCGAGCCCGGAGGCGGCGGCACCGGCCCCCAGGACGCACAGAAGGGCGGCGGAGGTAAGCAGACGTTGGCGACGAATCATGATGCACCTCGTTTGACATCGAGTCCGCGGACAGCGACCGGATGCGGACCCGGAGCCTTCCGGCAGGCCGGGCGGGAGACGGGTCGGCGGTCCGTACCGGCCCCGACCGCTCCCCTCTCGATCTCAAGTCTGACCCGGCGAGATGGAGCAAGGACGGAAAGATGGTGCAAAGACGTTGCACCCCGGGGGGCTTCGCGGCCCGGCGCCGGCTCGGGAGCACTCCCGGGGCAGGGTTCGACCGCCCTTGGCCTGGTTTCAGAGGCCTGGCCCCGGGCATCGTGGCTCCCTCTCGGCCCCGAGGGTCCGGCAAGCAGGCAGACGCCCGCTCAAACCTGTCCGTACCGCTCCCGCCGGCCCAGCCACCGGTCGATCAGGGGGGCAACCCGCTCCGGGTACCGGGTCAGGATCAGGTCCGCGGCCCGCTGGGCGGCGGCGGTCAGGTGCTGGTCCCGCAGGGGGTCCGCCACCCGAAACTCCATGGCCCCGGTCTGGCGGGTCCCGAGCACCTCGCCGGCACCGCGCATCGCCAGATCCTTCTCGGCGATCAGGAAGCCGTTGTGGGTCTCCCTGATCAGGGCCAGCCGTTCCCTCGCCGCCGCGGACAGGGGCACCCGATACAGCAGGACGCAGTGGCTCTCCACGGCCCCGCGCCCCACGCGGCCACGCAGCTGATGGAGCTGGGCGAGGCCCAGACGCTCGGCGTTCTCGATGATCATGAGGCTGGCGTTGGGCACGTCCACGCCGACCTCGATCACGGTGGTGGCCACCAGCAGATCCAGGTCGCCGGCGGCAAAGGCCCCCATGATGGGCTCCCGCTCCGCGGCCTTCTGCCGCCCGTGCACCAGACCCACCCGCACCTCGGGGAGGGCGTCCCGAAGCTGTCGCGCGGTGTCTTCGGCCGCCTGACACTGGAGGGCCTCCGACTCCTCGATCAGGGTGCAGACCCAGTAGGCCTGACGGCCGGCGGCACAGGCGTCGCGGACCCGCTCGATGACCTCAGCCCGGCGGCTGTCCGGCACGGCGACGGTCACCACCGGGGTCCGGCCC
>JBAPYD010000685.1:0-3462 GCA_049284555.1 Chromatiaceae bacterium
GGACCCCGTGCTCCCCCCCGCGGCGCAGGCGCTCCGCCACCTCCGGGCTGGTGCAATAGAGACACCCGCCGTCCTGGATCAGGTCGAGGATGCGCGCCTTGGCGGCGAAGTAGGAGGCCTCGTCCCCGTGGTAATCCAGGTGGTCCTGGGTGAAGTTGGTCCAGCCGGCATCCTGAAAGGGAATCCCATGGACGCGTCCCTGGTCCAGGGCGTGGCTGCTCGCCTCCATGACGACCACGTCGCACCGCTCCTGCTCGGCCTGGAGCAGCCGGCGCAGCTCGATCAAGGGCGGCGAGGTGAAGCCGGTCTCCATGAGTCGCTCCCCATCGCGGAAGACCCCCAGGGTGCCGATGGAGAGGACGCGTCGGCCCTCGGCCGCGAGGATGGATTCCAGGTACTTGACCGTGGTCGTCTTCCCGTTGGTCCCGGTGACGCCGAGAAAGCGCAGGCCCCCCCGGTCCGTGGTCGGATCGAGGGGATAGACCAGGTCGCAGAAGCGTCGCATGACCTCGGCCCAGTCGCCCGGGTGGGTGACATAGAGACCCTTGCCCGGCAGGGCCTCGAAGCAGTCGAGGGCCCGGTTGGTGACCAGCACCGCGAAGGGGCTCCGGGCCAGATAGCGCCCATAGATCTCCGAGTCGCTGCGCCCATCGTCGAACCGCTGGAAGAACAGGATGGAGCCGCTGTCGCAGGCGTCCGCCCGCCATTGGATGTTGGTCAGGGTGCGGGGCGGCTCTGGCTCCCGTCGCCACGCGAAATCGAGACCTGCGAGCAGTTGGGATAGGGGGTCATGGGGCATGGGGGGGATCGAGGGGCGGTGCGCGAGTGGGCCGGCCCTGGACTATAACCGAACGCGGCGCCGCCTGGAGTCGGGCCTGTTCGGGGGCCCGCGGCCTGGAGGAGTGCGGGCAGGGTCCTGCGGGACGCGATGCCCATGCTATTCTTGAGGCTTCGTCTTGCCGGTCCCGGTCGGTCCCCTGTCGGCCTTGCGCGGGTCTTCAGTCTCCAAGGGAACGATCGTCGGGCTCGTAAGGGACACCCCTTAGCGTCTCACCATGACCCACCCACCCTATCGGACCCTGCCGGGTCGTCGCTATCCACCCGGGGCCACCGTCGAGGACGACGGGGTGAACTTCTCCGTCTACAGCCGCCATGCGATCGGGGCCGAGCTCCTGCTCTATGAGAGCGCCGCGAGCCCGGAGCCGTTCCAGGTCATTCGGCTGGACCCGGAGGAGAACCACACCTTCTTCTCCTGGCACGTGCTGGTGGTGGACCTGCCGCCGGGGACCCACTACACCTGGCGGATGGACGGTCCGATGGACCCGAAGGGCCACGGCTGGCGTTTCGACCCCACCATCGAGCTGGTGGACCCCTGGGCAAGGGCGGTCAACATGTGCGGCTGGGATCGCTGGCGCCGCCAGGGCGAAGGGGTGAGGCCCCACGACTCGCCCCGCGCCGTGGTCCTGGCCGACGAGTACGACTGGAACGGGGACACGCCGCTGCCCCTCTCCTCGGAGCAGATGATCATCTACGAGCTCCACGTGGGGGGCTTCACCCGCCACCCGAGCTCCGGGGTCAGGCGCCCCGGCACCTTCGCAGGTCTGGTGGAGAAGATCCCCTACCTGAAGGCGCTGGGGATCACCCACGTGGAGCTCATGCCGGTCATGGCCTTCGACGAGCAGGATGTGCCGGAGGGCGTCTGGGAGGCGGGGCTCAGGAATTTCTGGGGCTACAGCACCCTCAGCTTCTTCTCACCCCATCCGGGCTACTGTGTCACCCCCGAGCGGGGCAGCCACCGGCGTGAGTTCCGGGACATGGTGCGGGCGCTGCACCGGGCGGGCATCGGGGTGATCCTCGACGTGGTCTTCAACCACACCTGCGAGGGCAATGCCGGTGGGCCAACCCTCTCGTTCAAGGGGTTCGGTAACGAGACCTTCTACAGCCTCGACCAGTTCGACAAGGGCATCTACCTGGACTTCACCGGGTGCGGGAACACCGTCAACGCCAACCACCCCATGGTGGCCCAGTTCATCATCGACTGCCTGGAGTACTGGGTGCGCGAGATGCACGTTGATGGGTTCCGCTTCGACCTGGCCAGTGCCCTGGCACGCGGAGGGGACGGAGGGCCCCTGGAGCACCCGCCGGTGCTGTGGGGCATCGAGCTCTCGGATACCCTGGCGGCAGCCAAGATCATCGCCGAGGCCTGGGACGCGGCCGGCCTCTACCAGGTAGGGAGCTTTCCCGGCTATCGCTGGATGGAGTGGAACGGGCGCTACCGAGACAGCCTGAGGCGCTTCGTGCGGGGCGACCCGGGTCTCGTCCCGGAGGTGGCCACCCGTCTGTCGGGCAGCAGCGACCTCTATGGGGCCAACCTGCGACAGCCGATCAACAGCATCAACTTCATCACCTGCCACGACGGGTTCACCCTCTGGGACCTGGTCTCCTACGATCGCAAGCACAACGGCGCCAACCGCGAGGGCAACCGCGACGGCACCAACGATAACCACAGCTGGAACTGCGGGGTCGAGGGGGAGAGCGAGGACAAGGCGGTGCTGGCCTTGCGTCGGCGCCAGGCCAAGAATCTTCTTGCGCTGCTGCTGCTCAGCCAGGGGATCCCCATGCTGCTCGCGGGCGACGAGGTGCTGCGCGGCCAGGGCGGAAACAACAATGCGTGGTGTCAGGACAACCCGTTGGGCTGGCTCGACTGGTCCCTGGTGGAGCGCAATGGGGAGATGCTGCGCTTCGTGCGCGGACTCATCGCCCTTCGCAAGCGCCATCTGAGCCTGCGCCGCCGCCGCTTCCTCACTGGGGCACCGCGTAACGGCTCAGAGCTCCCCGATGTGGTCTGGCACGGCAGCCGTCTCGGTGAGCCATGCTGGACCGATCCCGAGTCCCGCAACCTTGCGTTCTCCCTGGCGCCAGCGCGGCGAGGAGAGGATCTGCTCTATGTTGCCGCCAACATGGAGGGGACGGCCCGTCACTTCGAGCTCCCCCGGCATCCGGGTTGGGTGTGGCACACCGCCGTGGATACCGGGGCCGTCTCCCCCACGGACCTGGTTGTCCCCCATGACCAGGTGCCCCTCTCCCAGGCAGAGCTGGTGGTGCGCTCGCGCAGCCTGGTGGTCCTGGAGGGCCGACGGACCGCGGCCCCCGCGGCGGACAGGCCTGGGCGGAGCTCCCGGGCAGACGTCGATTAGCTGTCGCTCTGGCGTTCAATCGGCTCGCGATCCAAGGGGAGCGATTCCAGAAGCGATGCGGTTTCAATCGCTTGGGGACTCGATCCTGCCGTGCCAGGGATGGCCTTTCACCTTGGAATGCCTTGATCTCTCGAAGCTGGAGCATCCCGGGGCTCGCGTGTTCGGGGATGCCATCTGAACGGGTGCCGGGATGGCATTCGATCAGTATCTACCTAGCGAGGCTCTGCCTCAGACCGACGAGTCGTGGGGGCGGCCCCGGTTGATC
>JBAPYD010000686.1:0-1906 GCA_049284555.1 Chromatiaceae bacterium
CCTTCGAGGTGCTCACCGGCTACCGGCGCGCCGAGGTGATCGGGAAGAACGAGTCCATCCTCTCCAGCAACGCCACCCCGGACAGCATCTACCAGCACCTGTGGCGCACCATTCAGCGCAAGCAGACCTGGACGGGGACCCTGGTCAATCGCACCAAGGATGCGGGGGATTACCTGGCGGAGCTCACCATCGCGCCGGTTCTCGACCGGGAGGGGAAGGTCAGATACTTCCTCGGGGTGCACCGCAACGTGACCCGGGTCCACGAGCTGGAGGTGGCCCTGCGTCAACAGAAGACCCGTATCGAGGCGGTCCTGGACGCCGCCCCGGTGGTGGTGGTCCTGCTCGACGCGGACGGACGGATCGTCCTCGACAACCAGGAGTACAAGAAGCTCTACGGTGATCTCAGGGGGCGCGAGCCAGCCGAGGTGCTGCGCGCTGCCATGCAGGAGCAGGCGGGCCTGGATCCCCTGGCGGAGTGCCTGGCCGGGCGCGGCTTCAAGGACCTGGAGGTGCGGATCGAGACCCCGGGCTCTGGCGGGCCGCGCTGGTTCGCCTGCACCGGCACCCCCGCCGATGAATTCGATTCAAGCGCCCGCGGCTACTTCGGACGCAACGCCAAGGGGGAGCGCCGAATGCTGTTGCTCGCCAACGAGATCACCGCGCGCCGGCGGGAGATCGAGCGGGCCCATCTGGAGCACCTGCGCGCCCGACTCGCCGAGCAGCAGCTCCTCCACGGCATGCGCGAGGCCCTGGCGGCCGCGATCTACCAGATCCAGACCCCCATGAACGTGATCCACGCCGCCGCCTCCATGGCCCGAAGCGGCACCGCCCACCTGGACAGCCTCGCCGGGATGCTGGAGCAGATCAGTCGCTCGGGGGAGCAGGCCCTTGCGGCCCTCAGGGCGGCCCTGCCGGAGGAGCCGCGCGAGGCCGGCGTCATGGTGAACATCAACGAGCTGCTGCGTCAGGTCCTGGAGCTGGAGACCGACCGTCTGCTGGCCGCCGGCATCGTGGTGGACTGGCGACCCGCCCCCGTCCTCCCCCAGCTCCCCGGGCACAAGAACCAGCTGCGCTCCCTCTTCAAGCACCTGATCGATAACGCCATTCATGCGCTGAACGAGTCGGGCCGCTCCCATCGGGACCTCCTGCTGGCCACCCGCGCCGTCCCCAGCGGTGTGGAGGTGGACATCCAGGACAACGGGCCGGGTATCCCCCTGGCCGATCGCTATCGGGTCTTCGAGCCCTTCTACATCGGTTGGCGCAATCGCCGCGGCAAGGCCGGCATGGGCCTGGCCCTGTGCCAGGAGATCGTCAACGACCATGGGGGCTGCATCGAGGTGGACCCGCAGTTCCAGGACGGCTGCCGTATCCGCCTGTCCCTCAACGCTGCAAGGGCCGACGAGTGAGCGCCCACGCGCATCGTGACACGAGACCAGACCCCATGACCTGGGATCTCAACGACCCCGCCGGGTCCGACGCGGCCCGGCGGCTCGGCCTACTGGAGATGGAGCTGGCCGCCCTCTTCGAGGTGAGCAGTGTGCTCAGCAGGTCGCTCAACCTGCGCGAGACCCTGCGCGAGGTCCTGCGGGTCCTTCACGACCGCGTGCGGCTGCGCTACGGTCTCGTCGCCCTGCTCGACGAGGACAGCGGAAACCTCCTGATCAGCGCCCTGCACCAAGATGAGGCCGCACCGTTCGAGCCGCTGAGCTATCGCCCCGGAGAGGGGGTCATCGGCCGCATCCTGGAGCGCAACGAGCCCTGGATCGTGAGCCGCGTGGAGGACGAGCCGCGCTTTCTCGACCGCCTGGGTCTCTATCGGCGGGATCTGCCCTTCATCGGCGTGCCCGTACGGATCGGGGAGGGGGTGCCGGTCGGGGTGTTCGCCGCCCAGCCCTTGGGCAGCGAC
>JBAPYD010000687.1:0-2015 GCA_049284555.1 Chromatiaceae bacterium
CGTCGTCGTCGATCAGCGGCGAGAAGCCACGCAGCTCATCCAGCGTGAGTTGGGCGAGGTCGCGACCCTCGCGCACGCCCAGGGCAACGGCCTGGCCCACGACCTCATGGGCATCCCGGAAGGGCAGACCCTTGCGGACCAGGTAATCGGCGAGATCCGTGGCGGTGCTGAAGCCCTGGACCGCCGCCGAGCGCATACGCTCGCGGTTACAGCTCAGGTTGGACATCAGGTCCGTGTAGACCTTGAGGCAGCCCTTGAGGTTGTCCACGGTGTCGAAGAGCGGCTCCTTGTCCTCCTGGTTATCCTTGTTATACGCGAGCGGCTGCCCCTTCATCAGGGTCAGCAGCCCCATCAGGTGACCGAAGATGCGCCCGGCCTTGCCGCGCACCAGCTCGGGCACGTCCGGGTTCTTCTTTTGCGGCATGATAGAGGAGCCGGTGCAGAAGCTGTCGGAGAGCTCCACGAAGCCGAACTGGGCCGAGGACCAGAGAATCAGCTCCTCGGAGAAGCGGGAGAGATGCATCATGAGGATCGCGGCCGCCGCGGTGAACTCGACGGCGAAGTCGCGATCGGAGACCGCGTCCAGGGAGTTTTCCGCGGGTCGGTCGAAGCCCAGGAGCCCGGCGGTGAAGTGGCGATCGATCGGATAGGTGGTCCCCGCCAGGGCGGCCGCCCCCAGGGGCATCACGTTGACTCGCCGCCGGCAGTCGGCGAGGCGCTCCCGATCCCGCCGCAGCATCTCGAACCAAGCCATCAAATGGTGACCGAAGGTGACGGGTTGGGCGACCTGGAGATGGGTGAAACCGGGCATCAGGGTCTCGGCCTCGCGCTCAGCCAGGTCGAGGAGGACCCGTTGCAGACTGCCGATCGCCTCCCGAATGATGTCGATCTCATCGCGCAGCCATAGCCGCACGTCGGTAGCCACCTGGTCATTGCGCGAACGGCCGGTATGTAATTTCTTGCCGGCCTCACCGATGACCGCGGTGAGGGCGGACTCTACATTCATGTGGACGTCTTCCAGGGGAATCGACCACTCGAACTCTCCAGCATCGATCCGGGCGCGCACCGCCTGCAGACCGGACACGATGGCGTCGCACTCGGCGTCGCTCAGGATGCCCTGGCGGGCGAGCATCGTGGCGTGGGCAATGGAGCCCGCGATGTCGTGGCGATAGAGCCGGCGGTCGAAGTCGACGGAGGCAGTGAAGGCCTCCACGAAGGCGTCGGTGGGGGCGCTGAAGCGTCCCGCCCAGGGCTTGGTTGGGGAGCTTGGCTCTGGCATCGAAAGACCCGGCCTAAAAAAATGACGATTCTACACGCGGACCCCGAGCGGGGTTGGACGCCAGGGTTGGAGGAGCTGACGGACGAGCGGCCGGAGCCGCGTGCCACCTTTCTCCCCGATTTTTGCCGCTTTCCCGTGGTGATGGGGACCATCCTGACCTCCCAGCTGTTGGGGATCACGCTGGCGCTTGCCACCTCTTGGGATGGCACCACATTCTGGGTGCGCTTGGCACTCCTGTCCTTTCACGTCCTGACCATCGCCGTGCTGGGCAGCGGAACCCTGTGCACCTTACGCCCCTTGTTGAGGCGGTGCGGCGACCGCACCGCGGCCTTTCTCGCCTGGCTCCTCTTGGTGGCGATTGCAGCCTTGGTGACCTGGGCTGGCTTCCACTTCGCGCCGGCCCCGCTTCGGGCCGAGCTCTTCCCCGGGGGGGAACTGGATGGCCTGATGATCCGCAGTCTGGGAATTAGTGCCATCCTTGGGGCCATGGTGCTGCGCTACCTTTACCTGCATCACATGTGGCGCGTCCAGGTGGAAGCAGAGGCAGATGCGCGCTTCCAGAAGCTCCAGGCGCGCATTCGCCCCCATTTCTTGTTCAACAGCATGAACACCATCGCGAACCTCACCCAGACAGACCCCGGGTTGGCGGAGGAGGTCGTCCAGGACCTGGCCGACCTGTTCCGCGCGACCCTGTCGGATGCCGATGCGACCTCGACCTTGGCGAGCGAGCTTGAGC
>JBAPYD010000688.1:0-4624 GCA_049284555.1 Chromatiaceae bacterium
ATCTGGTTCAGGTACCTCCCCCGGCTGGGCCACGTGCTGCGCACCGAAGGCGCGGCGGTGCTCGTGGGGAAGATCAGACGTCGGCTTGCCAGCACGTCGCTCTCGGTCGCCCGAGTGCCCGAGCTGCTCGACCCCCGGGCGCCGCTCGCCCCTTTCGTGCTTCCGCGGTTTGGGGCACCGCGGGTCTCGATCGTGGTTCCCATCTTCAATCAGGTGACCTTCACTCTGCGCTGCCTCGCGTCCCTGAGCAGGAACCAAGGGCAAATCCCGTTCGAGGTCATCGTCGTAGATGACTGCTCGAGCGACGGCTCGGCTTCCGAGTTGGGGGGCATGGAGAACCTGAGACTGGTAAGGAACAGCGAGAATCAGGGGTTTGTCCGGAGCTGCAACAAGGGGGCGGCCCGGGCGCGGGGAGAGTTTCTGGTCTTCCTCAACAACGACACCCAGGTCCAGCCGGGCTGGCTGGACGCCCTGATCGGCACCTTCGAGGAGCGGCCCGACGCGGGTCTGGTGGGCTCCAGGCTGATCTATCCGGACGGGCGTCAGCAGGAGGCGGGGGCGATCCTCGCGGCGGACGGCTCGGCCTGGAATTACGGGCACCTGGACGATCCCTATAAGCCCCAGTATAGCTATCTGCGCGAGACCGACTACTGCTCCGGCGCGGCGCTGGCCATACCGCGGCCTCTGTTCGAGCGTCTCGGCGGGTTCGATGAGCACTTCGCCCCCGCCTATTACGAGGACGCGGACCTGGCCATGCGGGTCCGGGCGGCGGGGTATCGGGTCTACTACCAGCCCGCGGCGCGGGTCGTCCACTTCGAGGGGGTGAGCGCGGGGACCGATCGCGGCCCGGTGGTCTCGGGCATGAAACGCTACCAGGCGATCAACCGGGAAAAGTTCCTGGCCCGCTGGGGTGCCGAGATCGCCGATTGGGGCGTGCGGGGGGAGGATCTGGAGCGCACCAAGGAGCGCTGGGTCCGGCGGCGGGCCCTGGTGGTGGACAACTATATGCCCACCCCGGACAGGGAATCCGGCTCCCTGCGCCTGGTGAATCTGTTTCGGATCCTCCAGGACCTGGGTTACAAGGTGACCTTCGGCGCCGCCAACCTGGAGGCCCCGGAGCCCTATGTCTCCCGGCTCCAGGGCCAAGGGGTGGAGTGTCTCTATCGGCCCTATGTGCGCTCTTTGCGGCGGCACCTGGCGGCGCAGGGCGCCCTCTATGACCTGGTGATCCTGAGCCGCGCGGATGCCGCCGCCGCCGTCATGCCCCATGCCCGGCACCACTGTCCCAATGCCCTTATCCTCTACGACACGGTGGACCTTCACTTCCTCCGGGAGCAGCGCCTGGCGGAGCTGACTGGGGACCGCTCCATCCGGCGCCTCGCCGAGCAGCGCCGCGGACAGGAGCTGGGCCTGATCGACGCGGCCGATGCCACCCTGGTGGTGAGCGAGGCGGAACTTCGCCTGTTGCGAACGGACCGGCCCGGGGCCCGGCTGCATCTGGTGTCCAATATCCATCGCATCCCTGGCAGCGCCGCCCCCTTCGGAGACCGCAGGGACATCCTCTTCATCGGGGCCTTCGCCCACCCGCCGAACGGCGATGCGGTGCGCTGGCTCGCGCGGGAGATCCTGCCCCTGGTGTGGGCCGAGCTGCCGGATCTGCGCTGCCATGTGATCGGCGCGGACCCGCCCCCGGACATCCGCGCCATCGCGGGGTCCAGGCTGATCCTCCATGGCTATGTCCCGGACGTGGTGCCCTATTTCAACGGCTGCCGCCTCTCGGTGGCGCCCCTGCGCTACGGGGCGGGGGTCAAGGGTAAGGTGAACCAGAGCCTGGCCCATGGGCTGCCGGCGGTGGTCACCAGCCAGGCGGCGGAGGGGATGTATCTGGTGGACGGCGAATCGGCCCTGATCGCCGATGAGCCGGCCGACTTCGCGGCGGCCATCGTTCGTCTCTACCGCGACGAGGCCCTCTGGACGCGCCTGTCGGCGGGGGGGCTCCAGGTCATGGAGGACCATTTCAGCTTCGCGGCCGCCCGGCGGGCCATCGAAGAGGTGGTGGGTGGCTGAGCTCCGAGCCAGCGAGGGGGTGAAGGCGCCCCCCACGCCGCCACCTGACGTCGCCGACTCATCCCGGAGGCATCATCGATGACGCTTGGAGATAAACAAAATGTAACGGCACTGACCGGCTCGTCGGCATATGGGGCGTGATATGCTAAGTTGGTATGTAATCGAGACCGAACTCACTGAGCGACAGCTTGTCGCGGCGTGCTCGTGTTGCCTGGGAGTGGCTTGTTTGGGGCGCGAAGAAATGCGTGCGGGAACGCTGACTTATAGGGTTTCCGCATCCGGGCGGGCTCGGTTTCGACGTGGGCACGCGGTTCCAAGTGCCAGCCCCGGGTCGGATCGCGTACGGCATATTCAACGATCGCGGCTGTGAAAACCAGTCGCAGGAGCAATAGCAATGACATACACGCACAGCCTACGAGGGATGCATCTGAGGGCCATGATCTTCTTCGTCTGTTTC
This sequence comes from Chromatiaceae bacterium, assembly GCA_049284555.1. Classification (GTDB taxonomy): domain Bacteria; phylum Pseudomonadota; class Gammaproteobacteria; order Chromatiales; family Chromatiaceae; genus Thiodictyon. The sequence goes on from JBAPYD010000688.1 coordinate 2,525, forward strand.
GCGTTGCTCGGCAGTGCCAGTATCCGGCCGGCCAAGGCCGATGCTAATGCCGCCTTGCTAGAGGTTGCGGCTGAGTTGTTTGACGCCAACATCTACGATGCGGTCGCGAGCTACTGGAACTGGATGGCGCTCTACGCGGATGGCTATGTAACCTACAGGTACTACGCGTACCTATACGCGGACGAAGCGCTTGATTCGATGGAGGACGCTCTCGTGAGCGCTCCCGCTGGCACCGATGTACAGTCTGCGGCGTACACCGCTTACTACTACGCATACAATCGCTACTTGGCCTCCGAGTATTACTATGTGTATGGCGATCCTGCCTACGCGGACCTTGCCAACCAGTATGACTACTGGGGCGATACCTACCGGGCCCACACTGGGCTGTACACCACGATCGCCATTAATGGTGACTTCTACGGGATTGCAAGCAAGTTGTTTGAAGCCGACATCTACGATGCGGCCGCGAGCTACTACAACTGGATCGCGCTCTACTCCGGCGGCCACGAAACCTACAGGTACTACGCTTACTTACACGCGACCCAGACCTATAACGCGACGGCCAACGCTTTCCGGAGCGCTCCCGATTACACTTATATGCAATATGAGGCGTACTACGCTTACCTCAATGCATATTATCGATACGTGCACGCCGCTTACTATTATGCGTATGGCAATCCTGCCAACGCGGAGCTTGTCAATTATTATGATTACTGGGGCGATTACCGTAGGGCCTACGCTGAGTGGTACGCCGCGAACCTCATGTAGGCCAAAGGGGGTGAAGCTAAGCGGCAGTGGGTGGTGCCGCAGGCGTCCCCAGTGATTCGCCGGGGTTCGACTGCACGTAGCGCTGGCCTACGCCGCTGCCGCGGCAAGTAGCTAACTAAGGACGGGGTAAGCGTTCAGACCCCCTCTCGATTTGCCCTCCATGGCTTCTGGATCCCGGCAGTTCATGCCGGGATGACGGCGAGGGTCTGAACATTTGCAGGACGGGAGCGTCCGCTTGGTCCGCGCCCGTCTCGGGGCGGACCCGCGGATTTGCCTGAAGGAGGACGGCGAGCGCCTGCCTTCAGCGCTGGCGGTAATCGGGTGTTCGGCAGGGCCGAGGCCCCTTAGTTACGCTTTCTCAACTTCGACTGTATCGTCGGGAAAGAGACCCTGGCTCGGATGCTGGCCCACAAGGAGTCTGCCTCGGCCGCCGGCATGGGTACTTGTGTCATCCGAGACCTAGACGCGAGGTAAGTGTTTCGTGAACGGGGGAACAGGTCGTAGCGAAGCGTTAAGGTGGCTCCCGATAGTCGGTATCGTCGTTCTCGTCCTTGTGGCGTTCGCCATTTTTTTGGGCAGACTGACGAACGAAGCGCGGGCAACGCTTTCGAAACTGGACTCTGCAGCTTCGCGGCTAGAGTCGGTACTGGAGTCGATGGATCCCAATGCCGTCGCCCGACGTGCGGGAGATGACTATCGCGGGGTCTGTGGGCAAGATCAGGGCGTAACAGGCGTGTTGGAAGAGCTTCGTGATAGGGTTCGTGATCTGACCCGCGGGGTCGCAGACATCCGTTTCGAGTTAGAGCAGATGTCGGACGCACCTGCTGCCAATGCAGGTTCGGAAAGGGCCACAGGTCCTGCGACGAATGTGCTACCGCTACCCTTGGCGCCCCGGATACTTGGGATGGGTGTTGGTCCTGCGCCTGGGACGGATGCAGGCAGCGTGGCACTCGGAGCAGACGGTGGCATCTCCGAGGCGGCGCGGGGTCAGCTAGAGCGGGCGCTCCGTGGGCAGGCGGCCCGGGTCAGACAGCGCATCGAAATGGAGGCCGCCGATCCGCAGAATCCGGAGCCCGATCTCATGCTGAGAGTCATGGAAGAGTCGCAAGAGGAGCTTATTAGCGAAATGCGGGGAGCCCTAGATCCGAAGGATTTCGATGCGTTGTTTCCGTTCGAGCGCAGTCCACCTCACCTGGCCCCGAAACCGCGGTGAGTTCTGTTTCCCCTTCCACCGCCGCCTCGACGGCGTCATGACGACGGCTATCCTTGGCCGGCTAGATCTTTTTGCTCTGATTGGCGACCCTTGGCGAATTATCAGCTCCATGCCGCCTC
>JBAPYD010000689.1:0-1544 GCA_049284555.1 Chromatiaceae bacterium
GCCCAGTCCCGCTCCTCCTCGTCCAGGGCCTTGCCATGCCAGCCCTCGGCACCCTCCAGGAACGAGACCCCCTTGCCCTTGACCGTGCGGGCGAGAATCGCCGTCGGTCCCGGATTGCGGGTCTCCTCCAGGGTGAGGAGCACCGCGCCCATGTCATGGCCATCGACCTCCAGCACGCGCCAGCCGAATGCTCGAAAGCGCCCCGCCAGCACGGAGGTGTCGTGGCCGTAAGGGGCGGGACCGCTCTGCTCCAGGCCGTTGACGTCGACAATGGCGACAACCCGCTCCAAGGCGTTGTCCGCGGCGAACTGGGCCGCCTCCCAGACCGAGCCCTCGGAGCATTCGCCGTCGCCGAGGAGACAGAAGGTGCGTGCCTGAACGCCGTCCATGCGGTCCGCCACGGCCATGCCGTTGGCCACCGCGAGCCCCTGCCCGAGGGAGCCCGTGGCCACCGGGACCCAAGGGTTCTCGGGGGTGGGGTGCCCCTCCAGACTGCTTTCGAGCCGACGCAAGCCGAGGAGGTCCGAATCGATCGCGCCTGCCTCGTGCAAAGCGGCCCACAGGATTGGTGCCGCGTGCCCCTTCGACAGCAGGAAGCGGTCCATGTCCCGGTGGCCCGGGGCATTGGGATCCCAGCGCATCTCGTGGAAGAAGAGCGCCGCGACCAGCTCCGCGCAGGACAGGCAGGACGTCGGGTGCCCCGAGCCCGCCTCGCTGGTCATGCGGATGACGTCGGCTCGCAGCCGGGCGGCAACCCCCCTCAGGGGCCCCGCCTGCGTGGACCTGGCGATGCGTGCGCAACGCCGATCCAGTGCCCCGAGCAGGTCGTCGTAGGGGTCGATGAATTTCTGCACCCCCTCCCCCACCAGCTGTCGGGCGACGGCCTCCGAATCGATGCCGAGGCGATGCTCCAGGCGCGCCATGACCTCCGCGGCGGCCCCGGTGTCGGGAGTCAGTGTCGCCGCGACGACGCCATGCTCGTGAAAGGCGTCCGCCGTCGACTCCGGCATGGTGGAGACCGTAAAGGGGCCGATCAGCGGCTCCACGTACATCACATCCGAGTAGGTCGGATCCTTGGTACTGGTGCTGGCCCATACCAGGCGCTGGGGACGGGCCCCTTCCCGCTCGAGCAGCTTCCAGCGCTCGCTCTGCAAGGTCTCCCGCAGCAGTCCATAGGCCAGGCGCGCGTTGGCCACCGCCACCTTTCCGAGCAGGGCCTCGGCGTCACGGCGGATCCGCTCGTCGACTTCCGGATGGATGCGCTGGCGCAGCTCCCGGTCCACGGCCACGTCGATGCGGCTCAGAAAGAAGCTCGCCACGGAGGCAATCGAGCGGAGCTCGCGGCCGTCCCGTAGACGGCGCTCCAACCCTCGCAGGTGGGCCTGGATGGTCTCCTGGTACGCCCTGATCCCGAACAAAAGGGTGACGTTGACGTTGATGCCGTCGTACAGCAAAAGCTCCACCGCGTGGAGACCGCTGTCGGTCCCCGGGACCTTGATCAGCAGGTTCGGGCGTGCGACCGCGTCCCAAAGGCTTCGCGCCTG
>JBAPYD010000690.1:0-4890 GCA_049284555.1 Chromatiaceae bacterium
CCTGTGGGCCTCCGCGTCCTGCCTGATCAGTGCTTTGACCTTGAAGTAGAGAAAGATGACGATGGCGATGGCAATGATGACCATCAGGATCGACATCCAAGCGACCGGATCCCAGTTCATCATGTTGGTCAGCACGTTCATGACACTAGTTCCTCTCTCGCGTGGTTTTTTCCTGGAAGGCGACCGCTGGATCGCCGTTGGCGAAGCGCCGGTTCATTACGCGTCCCGTGCGGACCAAAGATGACCCGCCAAAATCAAGGACCCCAAAGCCCTTGACCATGCAACGTCCCCCGACCAGCGCCTTTCCCGACGCGAGCTGATCAAGTGCCAGAGGATGACACTTGATCAGCAAAGGGGGGCGCTCCCTAGTCCGGCACGGGGTCTTGGGGCCTATTTGCCGCCGCCCAGCTCATGAACGTAGACCGCGAGCTTCTTGATGTCCTGCCCGCCCAGCTTGGCGACCCCGCCGCGCGTCGCATCGGGCCCGAAGGCGGGCATGACCGCGTCGCGGGTCTCCGGGACCCCGGGCTGGTTCACGCCGTAGAGGATCGTATGGCGCGCACTCTCGTAGCCGCCGGGCTCGAAGCGCCAGATGCCGTCGGTCAGGTTGGCCGCACCCACGGTGACCACATCCCCGTTCGGCAGCTCGGCCAGGATACCGTTGGCCTTCTCGCCGTGGCAGGCCGTGCAGCCCTTCGCCTTGAACAGGGCCCGGCCCTCCTCGCTTCCCCCGGTCCCACCGGTCTCGGCCATCTGAACCACCCAGTTCGCCAGGGTATCCACCTCGGCTTCCGAGAGGATGTTGGCATGGGCGTTCATTGCGCCCTTGCGGCCGTTCGTGATGGTCTCGACGATCTTGGCGGTGGTGCCCCCGTAGAGCCAGTCATCATCCGCGAGGACCGGGAAGCCCGGATTGCCCTGGCCGCCGCTTCCGTGGCAGGCCGAGCAATAGTCGCCGAAGAGCACCTTGGCCGAGGCGAGTGTGTACTGGGTGAGCCCCGGGTCCGCGAGGATCTGCTCGGGGGTCATCGCGGCGATCTGCTCCTCGAACTGGGCGCGCTTCGCCTGCACCTGCTCGAGCCCCTCTTTGTACTCCTGCATCTGGCTCCAGCCTAGGATGCCCGGGGTCGGCTCCTGGCCGACGGGCCACATGGGGTACAGGATCGCGTAACCCACCCACCAGGCCACCGAGGCCCAGAACGCCAGCATCCACCACCGCGGGGGCGGGTTCTTCAGCTCCCGCAGGTTGTCGTCCCAAATGTGCCCGGTGTTGTTCTCACCGGGAAAGGGGTTATTTTCGGCCATTGCTGTCTCCGTTGAGCTCGTTGTCGTCTTCGAACGGGATGTACTTCTTTGATTCGAGCCGATCCCGGTTCTTGGGACGAAAGACCTGGAAGTACGCCACGATCATGAGCAGGAAGACGACGACGGTGATGGTCAGACCGATCCAATCATTGGTCGTCATCGCCTCCCAGTCGGTGTGGAAGTACTCGGCAAGACTATTCACGATAGACCTTGTTCTCGTCCAAGGCAGCCATGGTGCCCAGGACCTGCAGGTAGGTCACGAGCGCGTCCATCTCGGTCTTACCCTCGACCAGGGCGGAGGCCACCTCGATGTCCTGATCCGAATAGGGCACGCCGATGGTCTGCAGGCCCTTCATGTGCGCCTGCATCCGCTTGCCGTCCACATAGTTGTCATCGAGCCAAGGATAATTCGGCATCACCGACTCGGGCACCACTGAGCGCGGGGCCCTCAAATGCTGGCGATGCCATTCGTCAGAGTACTTGCCGCCGAGTCGCGCCAGATCGGGGCCGGTCCGCTTGGAGCCCCATTGGAACGGGTGATCGAAGGCAGACTCCGAGGCCAGCGAGTAGTGGCCATAACGCTCCTTCTCGTCCCGGAAGGGGCGCACCATCTGCGAGTGGCACGTATAGCAACCTTCCCGCTGATAGATGTCGCGGCCCGCGAGCTCAAGGGCCGTGTAGGGTCGCACACCCTCGCCGGACTTCCAGTTCCATACCTGTTTGCCGGCATCATCCACGGTCAAGATGGGCTCGGCACCCGCCTTTGCCCAGATGAGCTCGGGGTGCTTGTTGTGCTCCATTGTGGTCTTCATGTAGAAGAGCGGGACGATCTCCACCAGGCCGCCCACGGACAACACGAGTGCCGTGATCGTCACGAGGCCCCAGATGTTGACCTCCAACCATTCCTGGAAGCTCTTCGCCTTGGTCTTTTGCTCTGCCATTGTCTTGTACCTCCTCAGGCCGCCGCGGGCATGCTGCGCGCCTTCGCCAGGCTACCCTCGGAAGAGGACTTGGCGACGGTCATCAACACGTTGAAGAGCATCACGATGGCGCCGAAAAGGAAGATCATGCCGCCGATCGCACGCATCGCGTAGTAGGGGTGCATGGCATCCACCGACTCCACGAAGGTATAGGCCAGGGTTCCGTACTCGTCATAGGCACGCCACATCAGGCCCTGCATGATCCCGGACACCCACATGGCCACGATGTAGACCACCGTACCGATGGTGGCGGTCCAGAAGTGGAAGTTGACCAGCTTCTCGGAGTACATCTCGGTGTGGAAGAGCCGCGTCATCAAATGGTAGATGGCGCCGATTGAAATACCGGCCACCCAGCCTAGGGCGCCGGAATGCACATGGCCGACGGTCCAGTCGGTGTAGTGGGAAAGGGCATTCACGGTCTTCAGCGACATGACGGGACCCTCGAAGGTCGACATGGCATAGAAGGCCAGGGCAATGATCAAGAAGCGGAGCACATAGTCCGTGCGCAGCCGGTCCCAAGCGCCAGACAGGGTCATCATACCGTTAACCGCCCCGCCCCAGGAGGGGATGATCATGGCGATGGAAACGGCGGCACCCAGCGACCCGGTCCAATCAGGCAGGGCCGTGTATTGAAGGTGATGGGCGCCCAGCCAGACGTACCCGAACATGAGGGCCCAGAAGTGGATGACGGAGAGGCGATAGGAGTAGACCGGACGCCCCGCCTGCTTGGGCACGAAGTAATACATGATGCCGAGGAAGCCGGCGGTCAGGTAGAAGCCTACAGCGTTATGCCCCCACCACCATTGGATCATGGCGTCCTGCACACCCGAGAATACCGAGTAAGACTTGAACAGGCCCACGGGAATGGCGAGGCTATTGACCACGTGCAGATAGACGATCATCACCATCATGCCGAGGAAGAACCAATTCGACACATAAATGTGCGAGGCCTTTCGTATGGCGATGGTCATGATGAAGTTGAAGGTGAAGGCCAGCCACACCACCGCGATCAGGATATCGACCGGCCACTCCAGCTCGGCGTATTCCTTCGAAGAGGTCAGGCCCAGGGGCAGCGTGATGACGGCCAGGACGATGATGGCGTTCCAGCCCCAGAAGACGAACCAGGCTAGCTTGTCGCTCCACAAGCGCACGCCGCAGGTGCGCTGCACCGTATAGAACGCAGTCGCCATGAGGGTGCAGCCACCGAAGGCGAAGATGACCGCGTTGGTATGGACCGGCCGCAGACGCCCGAAGGAGATGTATGGGCTATCGAAATTCAGCCACGGCCATGCCAGCTCCGAGGCGATATAGACACCGACGGAGGCACCCACCACCAGGTAGATGACCGCCATGACGGTGAACCAGCGTACAACATCGAAGTTGTACTTCTGCTCCAAACCGGATTCCATAGACCCTCCCGGGAAATGCAGGAAAAACACGAAGGACGCGGCGTTCCAGCCCTGTAGTTGTCCACCTCGATCCCTGGCGCGTAGGCGTCGGCAATGACACTGGATCGGTTGGGGAAAGTCAATATTAGCAAATGCTGGATCGCCGGCCGTCCGTCGGAAGGCACAACTTTTATTGATCTGGATCAGTCAGACACTCAAGAAGGGGATGGCGTCGGGAACGCGGTGTCGGGGAGACGCGCTCAGGGGCCGCCCCCCTTCCTCACGGGGACCGGATCGAGGCGAAGGGGCGACCTACTTAAAAAAGGAATCCACGGAGAATCCTTCCTTCTCGAGGATGTCGCGGAGGCGTCGTAGGGCATCCATCTGGATCTGGCGCACCCGCTCGCGCGTGACGCCGAGCTCCTGGGCCACCCGCTCCAGGGTCGAGTGCTCGTAGCCGCGCAGCCCGAAGCGGCGTTCCACCACCTCCCGCTGCTTTTCGTTCAGCTTGTCGAGCCAGTGCTCCAGGTTGGACTGGATGTCCTCGTCCTGAATGCGGTCGGTCGGGTCGTCCGCCGTCTCGTCCTGGAGCATGTCCACCAAGGGCTTGTCCGCGTCCTTGCTGTACGGGGTGTCAACGGAGGCGATACGCTCGTTGAGGCCCAACATGCGCTTGACCTCGCTTGTGGGCTTCTCAAGCACCCCAGCGATATCCTCAGTGGTCGGCTCGTGGTCCAGCCGCTGGGCGAGCTTTCGCGCGGCCTTGAGGTAGATGTTGATCTCCTTGACCACGTGGATCGGCAGACGCACCGTGCGCGTCTGGTTCATGATCGCCCGCTCGATGGTCTGGCGGATCCACCAGGTCGCGTAGGTGGAAAAGCGGAAGCCGCGCTCCGGATCAAACTTCTCCACCGCCCGAATTAGACCCAGGTTGCCCTCCTCGATCAGGTCCAGAAGGGGCAGGCCGCGGTTGAGATAGCGGCGGGCGATCTTCACGACGAGCCGCAGATTGCTGACGATCATCCGCTGGCGCGCGGCGCTGTCCCCGCGCTGGGCCAGCCGGGAGTATTGGACCTCCTCCTCCGCGGTCAACAGGCGCGCCTCACCGATCTCGTTGAGATACAGGCGCGTGGCATCGAAATCCCCGTCGCCGGACAGGAACCGATCAGCAGCGGTCTCGGTCCCCTCGAGACTCCCGGAGTCGGTGCTCTCCGAGT
>JBAPYD010000691.1:0-2300 GCA_049284555.1 Chromatiaceae bacterium
GAGTGCACCCTGAAGGCCCTGGCCCTGTGCGAGGATCTGCCTGCGGTGCCGGAGATTCTCGATGCCGGCTGCGGGACCGGGGCCCAGACCCTGGTGCTGGCTTCCGCCACCGCGGGCCGCATCACCGCGACGGACCTGATCGGCCCTTTCCTGGCCCAACTTGAAGAGAGGGCCGCCGAGACGGGGCTCGGCCAGCGCATCCAGACCCTGGCCGCCGACATGAATGACCTTCCGTTTCCAGACGACCGCTTCAACCTGATTTGGAGCGAAGGGCCAGCCCATGTCATGGGTTTCGACAACGCGCTAAGGGAGTGGTGGTCCTTGGCCAAGCCCGGGGGATACCTGGTCGTCTCGCAGCTGTCCTGGCTCCGGTTGGATCCCCCGGCGGAAATCCGGGACTTCTGGGCTGGCAATTACCCGGCCATGCGTGATGTCGAGGCGAATCCTGCCGCCGCACGCAAAGCGCGCTGGAGGTGCGTGGGGCACTTTCACCTGCCGGCAGAGGCGTGGACCGACTGCTACGGCCCGTTGAAGCAGCGATCCTCACCCGGATACTGGCGCAGGCGCACGAACAGGGTGCAGCCGCCCTCCGAGCGGGGAGCATGCCGGCTGCCGTGGGGATTCATGAGAAAGGTGCCCGCCGGGTAGTCCCCGTGCTCGTCCGAGAAGACACCCTCCAGCACCAGGATTTCCTCGCCCTGGGGGTGGGCGTGCTCGGGGAAGGCGCCCCCCGCGGTATAGCGCACCAGACTGGTCACCGGGCCGAACTCTCCCTCCTGTCGATACAGCGGCTTGCGCCAGACCGTGCCGCTCGGGCTCGGCTCCCAAGCCATGTGCCGGGTGTGTCGACCACCACCCGCTGACTGAGGTCGGCATTGACGTCCGCAAGGGGCTCGGGGTCTGTTTCCGTCATGTCAGTGAGCCCTGTCTCGGTTTCCATCCGGATGACCCGCATCGTCGGGCATGACGAATACCGGCGCGCCCGGAGTTGTCCTGGATACCAGGATCGGCCGCGACAGATCGAAAAAAGGCAGGGCAGGGCGACCAACTGCGGGCGAGCGCCGGGGCCTGTCGCAACAGGATTCGCCCAGTCGCTCCTCAACCATAGTCCGCGCAGGCGCGGTACAGCGCCTCGACGGCATCACGGTCGGTGCCGAAGGGGCATCTCACCTCGCGCTGGCCCTCGAAGTAGTTGCCCGTCGCCACGGCTCCAATGGCCTCGGTCGCGAGCCACACCGGGGTGATCGCGGCCTGATCGGGTGACTCATGACCGCCGAAGCCCAGGCTGCGGCTCAAGGTGGAGGCCACGTCCCCCGGGTGACAGGCATTGACCGTCACGCCCGTGTCTTTGATGCGGTCGGCGAAGGCAACGGTCAGCATGCGGTCGGCCTGCTTCGACTGGCGGTAGGCCGCATCGTTGTCGTAGGGCCGGCGCTGAAACTCCAGATCCTTGAGATCCAAGCCCCCGGCCCAGTAGCTTGCCACGTTGACCACGCGCGTCGGCGCCGACTCCGCCAGGCGCTCTCGAAAGGCCGTGATCATCCAGAAGTACCCCAGCACGTTGGTGGCGAACTGAAGCTCGATGCCCTCGGGGGTTTCCTCGCGCCGGTGCGGCGCGACCGCGGCATTGTTGACCAGCACATGCACGGGCCCTGCCCAGCGTCTGGCAAGGGCTGCGATGGAGGCCTGCCGCGCCAGGTCGACGAGCTCGTAGCGAACCCGGGGGTTGCCGGTCCGGTGCCGGATGTCCGCGACCGCCGCCTCGGCCCTCGCCGCATCGCGGCAGATCAGCACGACCTCGTACTCAGGGTGCGAGGCGATGCGTCCGGCGATCGCTCGCCCGATGACCCCAGTCGCGCCGGTGACCAGGGCGACGATGGGCCTTGTCCTTCCAGTCTGCCCCAACGCGTTCTCCCTCGGCCTGGACCGATCAGTACTCTCCCACGTCGATGGGGTCTTCGCCGGCGCTGCCTTGCAGCCGGGCGGCGTAGGCCGCGAGGATCTCCTTGCGCTGCTCGTCGCTCAGGTGTGCCGGTCCATAGACCATGTGAGGCGCCAGGACGTCGAAGCCGACGAAACGCAAGATGCCGCGCTCGATGGGCCGCAGGATGCCCCGGATGTCGCCATTGAAGCCGCCGGGGACGTAGGCCGCGGGCGGGCCGCCGGTGGTGACCGACAGCAGGGCGCGCTTACCGCGGAAAACGCCCTGGTCGTAGAACCGCCCGCCGCCGTAAGTGCGGCCCATGGCGAGGACCCGGTCCACCCAACCCTTCACTATGGCCGGCAGGCCGAACCACCAC
>JBAPYD010000692.1:0-9416 GCA_049284555.1 Chromatiaceae bacterium
GAGCAGCTGCCGTCGCGGCACTGACTCGGCGCCGCAGCCCGACCGAGCGCGCGGCGGCCTGGTCCAGGGAGCGCTGATTTCCTGCGCTTCCCGTGCGGGCCGAGGGTGAGTGGCGAGCGCGCGCAGCCGGTCCTGCCATGCTAAAGGGCCTCGCGTCCTTGAACATGCAACGTCCCGACACCCGCCGCGGTCGGCGTCGAGCGGGGACCAGAATCCAGCGCGACGGTCGCGCCGCACGGTCGACCGGGCACCTGGCGCCAGTCTGACCCGAGGGACCCCGCGCGCGCCCGGACCCTACTCCGCCTCAGAGATGTTGAAGGCCTGCTTCAGGGCCTCTTCCACCTCCTCGGTGGGGATGCCGATACGTCCCGCGGCCCGTTCCTCCTCGTAGCGCCGACGCTTGCGCTCGTTGTGGTAGGCGAGGCCGGTCCCAGCGGGGATCAGGCGCCCGACAATCACGTTCTCCTTCAGGCCCGTGAGCCGGTCCATGGACCCCCGGACCGCCGCCTCGGTCAACACGCGGGTGGTCTCCTGGAACGAGGCCGCGGAGATGAAGGACTCCGTGGCCAGGGATGCCTTGGTGATCCCCAAGAGCAGGGGCTCATAGAGGGCGGGCTGCTTGCCCTCGGCAGTGACCCGCTCGTTCTCGTCCAAGAGGGTGGTGTACTCCACCTGCTCGCCCCGCAACAGGCGGGTATCCCCCGGAGAGATGATCTCTACCTTGCGCAGCATCTGGCGGCAGATGACCTCGATGTGCTTGTCGTTGATCTTGACGCCCTGGAGCCGGTAGACGTCCTGGATCTCCTTGACCAGATATTCCGCCAGGGCGGTCACCCCCTTCAGGCGCAGGATGTCGTGGGAGGCCAGCTCGCCGTCGGCGATCACCTCGCCCCGCTCCACGCGCTCGCCCTCGAAGACGTTGACGTGACGCCACTTGGGGATCAGCTCCTCCACCTCCTCGCCGTCATCCTTGGTGATGACCAGCCGCTGCTTGCCCTTGGTATCCTTCCCGAAGCTTACGGTCCCGCTGGCCTCTGCCAGCAGGGCCTGCTCCTTGGGCCTGCGTGCCTCGAAGAGGTCCGCCACGCGGGGCAGACCACCCGTGATGTCGCGCGTCTTGGTGGACTCCTGCGGGATACGGGCGAGGATGTCGCCGATACCCACCCGGGCCCCGTCCTCTACGCTGACGATGGCCCCCGAGGGCAGGAAGTAGCGGGCCGGCAGATCGGTCCCGAGGATATTGACCTCCTGGCCGGTCTCGTCGAGCAGCTTGACCATGGGCCGCAGATCCTTTCCGGTGGCAGGCCGCTGCTTGGGGTCCAGGACCTCCCGGGAGGTCAGGCCGGTCACGTCGTCCACCTTGGCCTGGACCGTGACACCGTCGACGAAATCCTCGAACGCCAGGGTCCCCGCAACCTCGGTCACGACCGGATGGGTGTGCGGGTCCCAGTTGGCGACGACCTGCCCCGCCCCCACGGCATCACCATCGTTGACGCGAACGGTGGCGCCGTAGGGGATCTTGTAACGCTCCTTCTCCAGCCCCTTGTCGTCGAGAACGGTCAGCTCGCCCGAGCGGGACACCGCGACCAGATTGCCCGAGTGGTGTCGGACCGTCTTCAGGTTATGAAGCCGAATCGAGCCACCGCTCTTGATCTCGATGCTGCTGACCGCCGCCGCTCGGGAGGCGGCGCCGCCGATGTGGAAGGTGCGCATGGTGAGCTGGGTGCCCGGCTCACCGATCGACTGGGCCGCGATGACGCCCACCGCCTCGCCCATGTTGACTCGATGGCCGCGGGCCAGGTCGCGCCCGTAGCACTGGGCGCAGACGCCGATACGCGCCTCGCAGGTGATTGGCGAGCGCACCCGCACCTGATCGATTCCCGCCAGCTCGAAGCGCTCCACCAGGGACTCGTCGAGCAAGGTCCCCGCCGCGCAGACCAGCTCGTCGCCCCCCGGGGTATAGACATCGTTGGCCAGCACCCGCCCGAGGATGCGCTCGCGCAGCGGCTCCACCACGTCGCCCCCCTCGATGATGGGCGACATCAGCAGACCCCGCTCGGTACCGCAGTCCTCCTGGAGGACCACCATGTCCTGGGCGACGTCCACCAGCCGGCGTGTCAAATACCCGGAGTTGGCGGTCTTGAGCGCCGTGTCCGCCAATCCCTTGCGGGCGCCGTGGGTCGAAATGAAGTACTGGATGACGTTCAGCCCCTCCCGGAAATTGGCGGTGATGGGCGTCTCGATGATGGAACCGTCGGGCTTCGCCATGAGCCCGCGCATGCCGGCCAGCTGACGAATCTGGGCGGCGGAGCCACGCGCCCCGGAATCCGCCATCATGTAGATGGAGTTGAAGGAGTCCTGCTTGACCGCGTTGCCGTCGCTGTCGGTCACGGTCTCCTTACCGAGCTTGCCCATCATGGACTTGGCCACCTGATCGTTGGTGTGGGACCAGATGTCGACCACCTTGTTGTAGCGCTCGCCGTTGGTGACCAACCCCGAGGCGTATTGGTCCTCGATCTCCTTCACCTGGTGTTCGGCCTCCGTCAGGATGGCGGCCTTCTCCTCGGGCACCGCCATGTCTTCCAATCCGATGGACACCCCGGCACGGGTGGCCATGCGGAAGCCCAGATACATGATCTGGTCGGCGAAGACCACGGTCTCCTTGAGACCAAGCTGGCGGTAGCACGTGTTGATGAGCTTGGAGATGGCCTTCTTCCCCAAGGGGCGGTCCACCAGGTCGAAGGGCAGACCCGCCGGGACGATCGCGGACACCAGGGCGCGGCCGATGGTCGTCTGCTTGACGCTCACCTGCTCTCGTAGCGCGCCATCCTCACCCTTGAGGACCTCGCGGATACGCACCCGGCAACGGGCATGCAGGTCCGCGTGACCCGTCTCGTAGGCACGGCGGGCCTCGTCGATGTCGGCGTAGGCACTCCCCTCCCCCTTTGCGTTCACCCGCTCCCGGGTCATGTAGTAGAGACCGAGGACCACGTCCTGAGAGGGGACGATGATGGGCTCCCCGTTGGCGGGGGAGAGGATGTTGTTGGAGGACATCATCAAGGCCCTGGCCTCGAGCTGGGCCTCCAGGGACAGGGGTACGTGCACCGCCATCTGGTCGCCGTCGAAGTCCGCGTTGAAAGCGGTGCAGACGAGCGGATGGAGCTGGATCGCCTTGCCCTCGATCAGGACCGGCTCGAAGGCCTGGATGCCCAGGCGGTGCAGGGTCGGCGCACGGTTGAGCATCACCGGGTGCTCGCGGATCACCTCCTCGAGGATATCCCACACCTCAGGGGTCCCGCGTTCGACCATCTTCTTGGCCGCCTTGATGGTGGCCGCGGTGCCGCGCAGCTGCAGCTTGCTGAAGATGAAAGGCTTGAAGAGCTCCAGGGCCATGCGCTTGGGCAGACCGCACTGATGCAGCCGTAGCGTCGGACCCACCACGATGACGGAGCGGCCCGAGTAGTCCACCCGCTTACCCAGCAGATTCTGTCGGAAGCGCCCCTGCTTGCCCTTGATCATGTCGGCAAGGGACTTGAGCGGGCGCTTGTTGGTGCCGGTGATGGCACGCCCGCGCCGGCCGTTGTCCAGCAGGGCGTCCACCGCCTCCTGGAGCATCCGCTTCTCGTTGCGCACGATGATGTCGGGCGCCACCAGGTCCAGCAGGCGCTTCAGCCGATTGTTGCGGTTGATGACCCGGCGGTACAGATCGTTCAGGTCCGAGGTGGCGAAACGCCCGCCATCGAGGGGCACCAGAGGCCGCAGCTCCGGCGGCAGCACGGGCAGGACGGTCAGGATCATCCACTCGGGCCGATTGCCCGAGTCGATCAGGGACTCCATCAGCTTCAGGCGCTTGGAGAGCTTCTTGATCTTGGTCTCCGAGTTGGTGCTCTCGATCTCCTCGCGCATCCGGCGCACCTCCGCCTGGAGGTCGATGGTGCGCAGGAGCTCGTAGATGGCCTCGGCACCCATGCGGGCGTCGAACTCGTCCCCGTTCTCCTCCAGGGCGTCCAGGTACTGCTCGTCGGTCAGGAGCTGCCCCCGCTCCAGGGTCTGGACCATGTTGGGATTGATGACGACGAAGGACTCGAAATACAGCACCCGCTCGATATCGCGCAGCGTCATGTCGAGCAGGAGCCCGATGCGCGAGGGAAGCGATTTCAGGAACCAGATGTGGGCCACCGGGCTCGCCAGGTCGATGTGACCCATGCGCTCGCGCCGCACCTTGGCCAGCGTCACCTCCACCCCGCACTTCTCGCACACGACGCCGCGGTGCTTGAGTCGCTTGTACTTGCCGCAGACGCACTCGTAGTCGCTGATCGGGCCGAAGATCTTCGCGCAGAAGAGTCCGTCGCGCTCCGGCTTGAAGGTCCGGTAGTTGATGGTCTCCGGCTTCTTGACCTCGCCGTAGGACCAGGAGCGGATCATCTCCGGGGAGGCGAGTCCGATCTTGATGGCATCGAACTCCAGGGCCTGACCCTGCTGCTTGATAATCTTGAGGAGGTCTTTCAACTCAATCTCCTGCTTCAGTTGCGAGTAGCGAGTCGCGAGGGCTGAGATAGGGCGTCTGGGACATTCGCTTCCTTAAGAGACGCGCGCTACTCGCCACTGGCTACTCGTTTAGTCCTGCTCCAGCTCCACGTTGATCCCGAGTGAGCGGATCTCCTTGACCAGCACATTGAAGGACTCTGGCATGCCGGCCTCCATGCGATGGTCGCCGTCCACGATGTTCTTGTACATCTTGGTGCGCCCGGTGACGTCGTCCGACTTGACCGTCAGCATCTCCTGCAGCGTGTAGGCCGCACCGTACGCCTCCAGGGCCCAGACCTCCATCTCCCCGAACCGCTGGCCACCGAATTGGGCCTTGCCGCCCAGGGGCTGCTGGGTCACCAGACTGTAGGGCCCGGTGGAGCGGGCGTGCATCTTGTCGTCCACCAGATGATTGAGCTTGAGCATGTACATATAGCCGACGGTCACGGGACGCTCGAAGGGATCGCCCGTGCGCCCGTCGTGGAGGATGGTCTGACCGCTCGGGATGCCCTGCGCACTGTTGTCACGCTCGGCGAGCCGCAGCATGGCGCGGATCTCCTCCTCGGTGGCACCGTCGAAGACGGGGGTGGCAAGGGGCACGCCCCCGGTCAGGTTACGCGCCAGCTCGAGGATCTCCTCGTCCGAGAAGCTCGCCAGGTCCTCTTTGCGCCCGCTCTGGTTGTAGATCTGCTCGAGGAAGGCACGGATCTCCGCCACCGCGGCCTGGGCGCGCAGCATGCGCTCGATCCTGACCCCGAGGCCTTGGGCAGCCCAGCCCAAGTGGGTCTCGAGCACCTGACCCACGTTCATGCGCGAGGGGACCCCGAGCGGGTTCAGCACGATGTCCACGGGCTCGCCGTCAGCGGAGAAGGGCATGTCCTCCACCGGCACGACCTTGGAGATGACGCCCTTGTTGCCGTGACGGCCTGCCATCTTGTCCCCGGGCTGGATGCGGCGCTTCACCGCCACATAGACCTTCACCATCTTGAGAACGCCGGGGGCCAGGTCATCCCCGCTCGAGATCTTGCGCTTCTTGGTCTCGTAGCGGTCCCGGAACTCCTCGCGCTGCTGCTTGATCTGATTGGCCACGGCCTCGAGCTGAAGGGCGGCCTCCTCGCTCTTGAGCCGGATCTCGAACCAACGGTCCCGGGATCCCTTCTCGGTGATCTCCTGGAGATAGGCCTTGGTGATCTTGGAGCCGGGCTTGAAGTTGCCGGGCCCCCCATCGGCGACCTTGCCCACCAGCAGGCGCTCCACGCGCTGGAAGGTATCGTTCTCCATGATGCGCTGCTGATCCGCGAAGTCCTTGCGCACCCGCTCCAGCTCCTGCTCCTGGATCTGCTGGGCCCGCTTGTCCCGCTCCACCCCGTCGCGGGTGAAGACCTGGACGTCCACCACGGTGCCGTTCATCCCGGAGGGCAGCCGCAGGGAGGTATCCTTCACGTCCGAGGCCTTCTCTCCGAAGATGGCCCGCAGCAGCTTCTCCTCCGGCGTGAGCTGGGTCTCGCCCTTGGGGGTGACCTTGCCCACCAGGATGTCGCCGTCGCGCACCTCGGCGCCCACGTAGACGATGCCCGACTCGTCGAGCTTCGACAGGGCCGACTCGCCCACGTTGGGGATGTCGCTCGTGATCTCTTCCGGACCCAGCTTGGTGTCGCGGGCGAGACAGGTCAGCTCCTCGATGTGGATGCTGGTGAAACGGTCCTCCAGAACCACCCGCTCCGAGATCAGAATGGAGTCCTCGAAGTTGTAGCCGTTCCAAGGCATGAAGGCGACGCGCAGGTTCTGACCCAGGGCCAGCTCGCCCAAGTCCGTGGAGGGACCATCCGCCAGCACGTCGTCCTTGGCAACGGAATCGCCCACACGCACGAGGGGCCGCTGATTGATGCACGTGTTCTGGTTCGAGCGCGTGTATTTCGTCAGGGTGTAGATGTCCACACCGGGCACCCCGGGCAGGGCCTCCTCGTCGTTGACCCGCACCACGATGCGCGCCGCGTCCACCGACTCGATGACACCGCCTCGGCGGGCGCGAACCACGACCCCCGAGTCCTTCGCCACCGCCCGCTCCATGCCGGTCCCCACCAGGGGCTTCTCGGCGCGCAGGGTGGGCACCGCCTGACGTTGCATGTTGGAGCCCATCAGGGCGCGGTTGGCATCGTCATGCTCCAGGAAGGGGATCAGGGAGGCCGCCACCGAGACGATCTGTCGGGGCGAGACGTCCATGTACTGGACCTCCTCCGGTGCCTTCATCGTGAACTCGTTCTGATGACGGCAAGACACCAAGGCGTCCACCAGCCGCCCTTCCTCATCCAGGGTGGCGTTGGCCTGGGCAATGACGAAGTTTCCCTCCTCGATGGCGGAGAGGTATTCGATCTCCAGGGTCGCCCGTCCGTCCACGACCTTTCGGTAGGGGGTCTCCAGGAAACCGTACTTGTTGGTCCTGGAGTACACGGCCAGCGAGTTGATCAGGCCGATGTTCGGCCCTTCCGGGGTCTCGATCGGGCACACGCGGCCGTAGTGGGTGGGGTGCACGTCGCGCACCTCGAACCCGGCCCGTTCCCGTGCCAATCCACCGGGACCCAGCGCCGAGACCCGGCGCTTGTGGGTAACCTCGGACAAGGGGTTGTTCTGGTCCATGAACTGCGAGAGCTGACTGGAGCCGAAAAACTCCTTGATGGCCGCCGACACGGGCTTGGCGTTGATCAGCTCCTGGGGCATGAGTCCCTCGGACTCCGCCAGGGACAGACGCTCCTTGACCGCCCGTTCCACCCGCACCAGTCCGATACGGAATTGGTTCTCCGCCATCTCCCCGACGCACCGAATCCGCCGGTTGCCCAGATGATCGATGTCGTCCACGGTGCCGCGCCCATTGCGCAGCTCCACCAGCACCTTGAGGGCGTCGATGATGTCCGAGGTGTTGCCGTGCTCCGCAGCCAGGGCCTGGGAGAAGGCATCGCCTCGGCTGCCGAAATAGCGTCCGTCGTAGATGACCCCCGGCCCGACCTCCGACTCGCGACCCAGACGCCGATTGAACTTCATGCGCCCGACCGCGGAGAGGTCATAGCGATCCGGGGTGAAGAACAGGTTATGGAAGAGGTTCTGGGCCGCCTCCTTCGTGGGCGGCTCACCCGGACGCATCATGCGATAGATCTCGACCTGGGCCTCCAGCTCGTTGGTCGTGCTGTCGATCCGCAGGGTCTCCGACAGGTAGGGCCCCTGGTCGAGGTCATTGACGAACAGGGTCTCGATACGCTCCACCCCCTTGGCCTGGAGCTCGGCCAACAGGTCTCCGGTGATCTCCGTGTTGGCGTCCGCGAACACCTCCCCCGTATCCCGGTCCACTTGGGCGTGGGCCAACACGCGGCCGATCAGAAAGTCCTGGGGGACCTCGAGACGCTCCACGCCGGCCTTCTGAAGCTCGCGAATGTGCTTCGCGGTCACCCGTTTGCCGGCCTCAACGAGGACCTCGTCGCCAATCTTCACATCGAAGCCCACGGTCTCGCCGCGCAACCGCTCCGGCACCAGGTCCAGGGATACACCGCCCCCCTCGAAACGGAAGGTGTCGGTCTCGAAGAAATGGGCGAGGATGTCCTCGACGCCATAGCCCAGGGCCCGCAGGAGCACCGTCGCGGGCAGCTTGCGGCGACGGTCGATACGCACGAACACGTTGTCCTTCGGGTCGAACTCGAAGTCCAGCCAGGAGCCCCGGTAGGGGATCACCCGCGCCGAGAACAGGAGCTTGCCCGAGGAGTGGGTCTTGCCCTTGTCGTGGTCGAAGAAGACACCGGGCGAGCGGTGGAGCTGGGAGACGATGACGCGCTCGGTCCCGTTGATGATGAAGGTGCCGGTCTCGGTCATGAGGGGCAGTTCCCCCATGTAGACCTCCTGCTCCTTCATGTCCTTGACCACCTTCGCCCCGGCCGGGGCCTCCTTGTCATAGATCACCAGACGCAGCAGGACCCGCAGGGGCGCTGCATAGGTCGCGCCCCGCAAGTGGCACTCGCGCACATCGAAGGTCGGCTCTCCCAGCCGGTAGCTCACATACTCGAGCACCGCGTAGCCGGAGTAGCTCTCGATCGGGAAGACGCTCTTGAAGGCGGCGTGCAGGCCCGCGTCCTGGCGCTTGCCGGGGGGCAGGTCCGCCTGAAGGAACTCGTGGTACGACTCGATCTGGGTCGCCAGGAGGAAGGGCACGTCCAGGATCGTCGGGCGCCTGCCGAAATCTTTGCGGATTCGCTTCTTTTCGGTGAACGAATAGGCCATGCTCTATCTTCCTGCTGCAGCTTGAGTGGTTTCCGGATGGGGCGCGGCGACCCCGGGACGACGGCCGTGGATCAGGTCGCAGGACCGGCTCACGCACCGCTCTGGCCTCCGGTAACGTGGAGATCGGGGCCGGTACCCCAGGAACTGGCTGGCGTC
This sequence comes from Chromatiaceae bacterium, assembly GCA_049284555.1. GTDB lineage: Bacteria > Pseudomonadota > Gammaproteobacteria > Chromatiales > Chromatiaceae > Thiodictyon. The sequence continues at coordinate 8,947 of JBAPYD010000692.1, forward strand.
CCGCGCCCGGTCCCGCCTCGGCGCTCGGCAAAGCCAAAAAGGCCGGCGGCTCTGGGCCGCCAGCCTCCGTGGGCCGCGCCTGCCGGTCGCGACGCAATGGGTCGTTACTTGACTTCGACAGTCGCGCCAGCCTCTTCCAGCTCCTTTTTCGCGGCCTCGGCCTCGGCCTTGGAGATCGCCTCCTTCAGGGTGGTGGGCACCCCCTCCACGGCGTCCTTCGCCTCCTTGAGGCCCAGACCGGTGAGGGCACGCACCGCCTTGATGACGGCGACCTTGTTGGCACCGAAGGAGGTCAAAACAACGTTGAACTCCGTCTGCTCCTCCACCGGGGCGGCCTCGGCCGCGGGCCCGGCAGCCGGGCCCGCCATCACGGCAGCCGCGGCGGTGACGCCGAACTTATCTTCCATCGCCTTGATGAGGTCGACGACCTCGAGCACGGTCATGTTTCCGATCGCCTCGAGGATTTCATC
>JBAPYD010000693.1:0-2904 GCA_049284555.1 Chromatiaceae bacterium
TCCGCCGCGCCGTCCGGGCCGACCCGCCCTTCCAACGCGGCCAGCAGGGCGTCGTATCCGGGGACACCCGTCGCCCCGGGCTGGGGCCGAGCCCCTTCACCCACCGAATCGCCCCCACCATGCTGACGCAGCACGAGGCGCAGGCACGGCTCGCCGTCCGACTCCGTGGCAAGCGCCGACAGGCGCACCGGGAAGTGGCTGCCGCCGGGGCGCAGGCAGGTGGTGGACAGCTCCTGGACGTCTTGGCGACCGTCGATCTCCCGCTCGCGCAGATAATCGCGAACGGGCCGTCGCTGCTCGGCGGCGATCAGATCGAGAAAGGTCGCCGACACCAGGTCCTCGAACCCCCGGAAGCCGAACAGCTCCAGATAGGCGGGATTGGCGTGCAGGTGTAGCCCATCCTGGACGAAGGCGACGGCCTCACCCGTGGTCTCGATCAGATCCCGGCCCTGCTCCTCGCAGCGCCGGAGGCGATGCTCCAGGTCATGCGCCCGGCGGCGCTCCCAAAGGTCCGAGAGCTCCCGCGCGACCACGAGCTGGAGATGCTCGTCCTGGTCCCGCTCGGTGAAGTCCCGGGCCCCGGCGCGCAGGGCGGGGATCATCGCCCCGGCGTCCTCCTGGTGGTTCGAGACCAGGATCAGGGGAATGTCGGTGTGGAGCTCCCGGTGGCGCGCCAGCGTGGAGTCCAGGTCGACCTCTGGATCATAGCCGCAGCACACGACGAGGTCGCAATCGCCCCGCTCGACCAACTGGTGGATCCGCTCCCCCTCCGCGCTGTGCAGACCCCGCACCGACAATCCGCCGTTACGCAGGGCCGTGACGATGCGCTCGGCCTCGTTTTCCTGGGAGGTCAGGACCAGAATCGTTGCGGGTTGGTGTGGGGCGGGCATTGGGCTGATCCAGGGCTGAGCGCGAGCCGGAATCATCAGCGCTTGAGGCAAGATGAGACACCGCGGCAAGCAGTCTGCCCATGAATGGGGCTTGGTCGGACCTTCTCGAGGGCCGCGGGTGCATGAGGTCCGCGCTTACGTGGTCGCGGCGATCGATGCGTTCCCCGGTCCTTGCGGTCGTCAAAAGCCCCTGTCGTTTGCATTCTCAATGAACCCCAAGCGGGCTCTCTGTGCCCCAGCTCTCAAGTCGTGAACCGCGGGTGCAGCGAAGGCGGCCCCGTTCCCTCACAGATGGCGCTTGCAGGCCTCGCCAGCCACCTCGCGGACGAGGCGGGGGACGAGATAACCGGGTAGTCGGGCCCTGAGTTGCTCGATCAGTGCCAGGGCCTCCCTATCCGGCACCTGGAAATGGGCCGCCCCCTGGACGGGGTCCACCTGGTGCAGGTAGTAGGGCACAACGCCCTGGCCGAAGAGGCGCTCGCTCAGCTCCGCGAGGGTGTCCACGTCATCGTTGACGCCGCGTAGCAGCACGCCCTGGTTGAGCAGTGTCGAGCCCGCCCCACGCAGCCGGGCAAGGGCGCCGGCCGTGGCGTCTCCCAGCTCCCGGGGATGGTTCGCATGGATCACGACGACGGCGCTCAGGCGCACCGCGCCGAGCACGCGGCAGAGACCCTCGGTCACCCGCTCGGGAAGCACCACCGGCAGGCGGCTGTGGATACGCAGTCGGCGCAGATGCGGGATCGCGTCCAGGCATCGGAGCAGGGACTCCAGGGGGCCGTCATCGAGCAGGAGCGGATCGCCCCCGCTCAGGATGACCTCGGTCAGTGTCCGATCCGCGCCGATCGTCTCCAGGGCGCCCTCAAACCGCGGTCCGCTCGCGCCCAGATCGGCATAGGGGTAGTGACGCCGGAAGCAGTACCTGCAGTGGATGGCGCAGGCCCCCTGGGCCATCAGCAGGGCGCGGCCGGCGTACTTCTGGACCAGCCCCGGGGCCCGCGTCGCCGCCTGATCGCCCACCGGATCCGGTCCGAAGCCCCCCATCGGGAGCTGCTCCGCTTCCAATGGCAGGACCTGCCGCAGCAGGGGGTCGGCCGGGTCGCCCGGCGTCATGCGTGCGGCGAAGCCACGGGGGACCAGGAGCCGGAGCCCGGCGGGCGCCGGGTCCAAGCCGGGGACGTCGGCGGGCTCCAGGCCCAGGGCGCGCAGCAAGGCCGGGACGTCCCGGAAGGCATGGGTCAGCTCCGCCTTCCAGTGCGCCGTCTTGGTGTCGCCCGCCCCTCGCCTCGGGCTCTGACAAGGCTGGATGCTTCGCGCTACTATTTGCGGGTTTAGCTTCACCGGTAACGAGGACGACATGGCCACCTATAGCACCAATGAATTCAAGGGCGGACTCAAGATCATGCTGGACGGGGATCCCTACACCATCGTCGAGAACGAGTTCGTCAAGCCCGGAAAGGGTCAGGCCTTCAACCGGGTGCGGGTGCGCAATCTCAAGACCGGGCGCGTGGTCGAGAAGACCTTCAAGTCCGGCGACACCGTGGAGGCGGCGGACGTCCATGATACCGAGATGCAGTATCTCTACAATGACGGCGAGTACTGGCATTTCATGGATCCCCAGTCCTTCGAGCAGATGACCGCGGACGCCACGGCGATGGGCGAGGCCGCGAAATGGATCAAGGAGGAGGACGTCTGCAAGGTGACCCTGTGGAACGGTCAGCCCCTCTCCATCGAGGCGCCCAACTTCGTGGTCCTGGAGATCACCGAGACCGATCCGGGGCTGAAGGGCGATACCTCGGGCGGGGGCGGCAAGCCCGCCACGCTGGAGACCGGGGCGGTGGTGCGCGTCCCCCTCTTCGTGCAGACCGGTGAGCTGATCAAGGTGGATACCCGCACCGGCGAGTACGTGTCCCGCGCCAAGGAGTGACGGACCCGCGCGGTCCCGGGGGGGGAGCGGCGGAAGGCCTCGACCCGGCCGGGAGCTGGCGCCCCGCGGCCTCCGCGCAGACCCTGCGGG
>JBAPYD010000694.1:0-6979 GCA_049284555.1 Chromatiaceae bacterium
ATCCCCGCCCCCGCCCCGGGAGTCATGGTTGCGCCCGCCCCGGTCCGCCCAGGCGCCGCCCAGGGGGGCGACGGCCAGGAGGACCGCAAGTGCTAGGATTCGATAGCGCATCGCTGAGCGTCTCTGCCGAAAGCCTGCCCGGTGACTGGAAGTCTAATCCGCGTCACCGGGTTTGCTGTAGCGCGGATCAGCGCCAGGGGTCGCGGTAGATGTAGGTGCGCCTGATCACCCGCCTCGGCTCATAGCGCGCAACCCCGCGATAGACCGTCAACGGCCGCCGATCCCAGCTGCGGATCACGTCTCGACCATACCAGCTACCGCTGTGATGGCGATGCTGGTGACGGTGCTGAGGATAGGTCCAATCATCGTTCCATCCACCACGGTCCCAACCCCGGCGGCCATCGGCGAGGGCCGTCCCCGCGGCCGTGGACAAGGCGAGGAAACTGAGCACGAGCAAGAGAATGACAGACTTGGTCTTCATGGTCCCTTTCCTCCGTATGGGCACCCGGGAGCCGATCTCCCGGTCTGACCACCATCCTACGGGTATGACCCTGAACACCGACTGAACGGCCCCCGGGTCGTGCCAACCGGAGGCCAGGCCGCGCATGGACAATGCCTGGCGCAAGCTCTGCCGCGCGCCTACGCCTCCCGAAACCGCTCGATCAGCACGCCGTGCCGCAGACCCCGGTCGCTCACGGACACCCGCCCCTGGGCCAGCTTGTCCATCAGGGTCAGAACCACGAGGGCACCCGCCAGGATGACCTCGGCGCGCCCCGGCTGCAGACCGGGAATCGCCCGCCGACGCGCCGCGTCGAGGGCGGCGTAGCGGGCGATCTGCGTCTCCACCTCCGAGCGGCTGAGGGTGGCCCCCTGGATGCGGTCCGGGTCGTAGGGGCTGAGAGCCAGGCTCACCGACGTCAGGTTGGTGACGGCGCCCCCCATGCCAACCAGGGCATCCGGGCGCGGCAGGGCATCGAGGCGCCCAAGCTCGCCGGCGATGGCGGCCCGGGCCGCATTCAGGGTCTCATCGGATACGGGTCCGGCGAGGCCGAACCGCTCGGTCAGGCGGGCCGCCCCCAGGTTCAGGCTGAATCGCTCCAGGATCCGGCCGTCGTGCCCCAGGGTGACCTGGGTGCTTCCGCCGCCGGTGTCGAAGACCACCACGGAGCCGCGCGGAATCCCCAGGGACTCCCGCACCGCGAGGTAGGCGAGCCGCGCCTCCTCCTCACCGCTGATCACCTCGATGGTGATACCGCAGGCCGACCGCACCCGCTCAATGAAGGCATCGCTGTTGGCGGCGCTGCGCATCCCCATGGTGCCCACGGCGAGCACCTGCTCGGCCCCCAGAGCCCGCGCCTCATCCACCATGCCGCGGATGGCGGCCAGGGTGCGCGCCTGGGCCGCGGGGGCGATTGCGCCGGTCTCCGCCAGTCCCTCCCCCAGTCGGGTGACCTCCGAACGGTCGAGCACGGGAGACCAGTGACCGGCCGCGTCCCGCTCGGCGACATGGAGCTTGACCGAATTGGTGCCCAGATCGATTACGGCGAACCGACGCCCGGTGGGGGCCGACCCCGGTTGCGCTGTGCCCGCGGGGGATCCGATCAATGCCTTGAGCCCCCGTGGTGTCAGCGACCAGCGCGGATGGGCCTCAAGGGGCCGCGGCCATCGAAGATCTGCATCAGCCCGAGCACCAGCAGGCCACCGATCACCAGGGTGAGGTAAAAGGCCGAGAGGGGCCGCTCCAGCAGGGCGAAGCCGAGGAGTCCGAGACCCGCCCCCACCTCCATCATGCCGTAATGGCCGAGGGCGGAGGATCGCGGGCGCGGGGTGCTCAGCTCGGCACGGGGCTTGGGGGTACGGACGAACTCGCTGCGGCGTCCGAGGAGGGCCTCGATCCCCGCCCGCGCGTTGACGAGCAGCAGTCCGGTCGTGAGGAACAGGGTTCCGACGAGCTCCCGCACGGCCCGGGCGCTGGTCTCGGGGCTCACCCCCGTGCCCAGGAAGCCCAGGGTGCCCAGGATGCCCAGCGAGGAGGCGGCCACCGCCAGGCGTGCCAGCTCGGGGGTCGCCACCACGGCGCCGGAGATGTAGGGCAAGCCGAGCAGGGTACAGGCGGCCCCCAACAGGAAGGCCAGCGGCTGGCCCATCTGAAGGGTGACCATGACCTTCTGCCAAAGGGGCAGGGACGGGGAGCGCCACACCCGGGGGCTGAGCTTGATGGCGCACTGGACGAACCCCTTGGACCAACGGAATTGCTGGGCGCGCCACGCCTGGGCGGACTCCGGCAGGACACCGGGGACCAGGACGTCGTTGAGGTAGGCCGATCGCCAGCCCCGCAGCCGGGCACGCAGGCTGAGATCGAGGTCCTCGGTGAGCGTGTCCCCCTCCCAGCCGCCCGCGTCCAGGATCGCCGCCCTGCGCCAGACCCCGCAGGTTCCATTGAATGGGACCGGCAGCCCCAACCGGAAGCGCGCCTCCTGCTCCACCCGGAAGTGGGCGTCCAGCAGGCGGACCTGGGCCCGCGTGAGGAAATTGCCCCCCGGATTCAGGTGTCCCCATCGGGTCTGGACGAAGGCAAGGGAGGAATTCCCGGCAAGCACGCCGATGGTCTCCCTCAGCCAGCCCGGGGGCGGGATGAAATCCGCGTCGAAGATGGCGACGAAGGGGGCGTCCGAGCGTGCCAGGCCCGCGGCCAGGGCACCCGCCTTGTAGGCGACGCGGTGGGTCCGGTGCAGGAGCTCGACGGACCAGCCGGCCTCCTGGAGGGCCGACACGGCCTCACGGCTCAGGGCACAGGATCCGTCGGTGCTGTCGTCCAGGACCTGGATCTCGAGGCGGTCTTTGGGCCAGTCCAGCGCGGTCACCGCACCCAGAATCCGCTGCACCAGCTCCCCCTCGTTGTAGAGCGGGAGCTGAACCAGGACCCGGGGAAGCTCGCCATCGGGGATGGAGACCCGCGCGGGCCGCCGCTCCGGCGCAACCAACCGCGCAACGGTCAGAACCAGGAGATTCAGGGACAGCAGGCTCAAGGCCATCAGGCCCGCTGAAAGCAGCGTCTCGATCAGGATGTCCGATTCCATTACGGCGTTACGGAGGGCGTTTGGAATTCAATGAGGCCCCATTCGTCGCCTCGGCTCGACTCGGCGCGGCGGGGGTACGACTCGGGTTCCGGGCGGATTGAAACGGGCGTCAGGGCATCGCGCCCCGGGGCGCCAGCGGCAAGGCAAAGTGCACGCGAGCATAGGGATAAACCCTAAGACCATCAAGTGAAGAGGAGATGACATCGGACGGTCGGGCCGCGAAACGCCTCAACGCGACTCCTCCTCGAAGGTCATTCCAGCCCGCCGTAGGGCCCCGCGCAGTGCCTCCATCACCTCATCCAGACCACCGCGACCACGCGCGCCGAGCAGTACGTGGGGGCTGTCCCCCATATGGGGCAAGCTGAAGAGCTTATGGGACTGAAAGCGCCGACCCAGGTCCTCCATGATCGGAATGAGCTGGCTCTCGGGCACCCCCACTACCTTGAGGGCCGCCTCGACCAAGGGGTCGGCCCGGCCGTAGTGTCGATCGAGGACCCAGTCCGCCATGGGCCAGGCCATCTTGGGGAAGCCCGGCAGGAACCAGTGCCCCTGGAGGCTGAAGCCCGGGATCTGGTTGACCGGGTTGGGGATCAGCGCGCAGCCGGCGGGCAGGTCGGCCATCCGGATCCGCAGCGGGTAGGCGGACTCCCCGAAGCGGCCCTCGATCAGGGCCCGGGCCTCGGGATGACGGGTCAGCTCGACCCCGGCCGCCTCGGCGGCGCAGGCCCGCGTGTGGTCATCGGGCGTGGCCCCGATGCCCCCACACACGAAGACCGGCCCGCCCAGACGAAACGAGAACCGCAGATGCTCCGTGAGGATCCCGGGGTCGTCGGGCAGCACCCAATGCCAGGCGAGTCCGTGACCCCGGCCGCCCAGCCGCTCCTTGAAGGCACCGAGGTGCCCGTCCGTACGACCGCCATTGAGCACCTCGTCGCCGATGACGATGAGTCCGAAGCCCACCGGGTCCCCGGGGGAAGGTGCTGGATCGGCCACGATCGGTCGACCGTGCTCGGGTCAGCCGAAGTCGTACCGGATGATGTCCTGGACCCGGCGGCAGATCTCACGCCCGTAGTCCGTCCACAGCCCCTGCCCCCAATACCGGTAGCAGCTGGTCTGGGAGGCCATCAGGTGGTACAGGGCATTTCGGTACCTGGGATCATCGGTCGCAACGCCGGGCTTCAGGACCTTCTCGTAGAACAGCGAGCTCGCCTCCTCCATGGGCCCCAGGACGTTGTCGTACCCCTGCACCCAGGAGAGGTTGTTGGTCCAGCTCCCGCCGTCCATATGGAAGCGGCCATCCTCGCGCTTGAGCTCATCGATCACCTTGGCGAGGGTCTCGGGTCCGTCGCCGGGCTGCATACGGGCCCAGATCCGATCATGGAACAGGGGTTGGACCTCCGGTAGATCCGACTCCTTGATGCCGGCCGCGAACAGGTGCTCCAGGTACTCGCTCACGTTCATCAGGGGCACGTCGCTGCCGCTCGCGGCCCCCACGGCCTCCATGAACTTGGCCGGGAACTCGTTCATCATGACCCCACCGTTCTCGCCGTCGGCGATCTGGGTCACCAGCGGCGGGATGGAGTGGCCGGCCAGGTCCTGCGGCTGGAGCCCCTGAGCCTCGTACCAGGGCTGCATCTGGGCCACCAGCTTGGTATCCGACCCCTGGGTCTTGACGATGGCGATGATGCTCGCCGTCTCCCCCTCCGAATTCGTACACACCAGGCGGTGGGGGATGTGGGGGCGCTCCGGGTGGCGGGCATTGCTCCGCTGCTGGACCGAATGCTCCTGGACCAGGACCCATTGGAAACCGCTGTCCACCAGGGTCTTGACGAACGCGTAGGCCACGTCCGGGTGGTTGGGCAGGGCCATCTCGGACGGCGAGAAGCCGCGCACCCGCTCCAGGGCATCCCATCCGAAGATGGCGGCGAAATGGTGTTGGAAGGCCTGCACGTGGAGCCGGTAGTCCTGCACCGGCGTGGAGGGCGCCACCGCGTGGCCCCAGGGCATGCCGAGCCACTCGACCGCCCAATTGAAATCCGGGTTGCAGGTCATGCCCTTGAGGGCATCGATCACATGATGCTCGCCCATCTTCCGCAGACCATGGAGCAGCGTGCCCGAATACTCCAGCATGCAGCGCGGCGACTTGCCCTCTCCGATCAGCTGGGGGATGAATTCACCCATCCGCTTGTAGCACCAGACGAAGACCGGGGCATTGTGGTTATCCCCGATCCCCTGGTTCTCCATCATGTACTGGAGGTTGCTGATGAGCGCGGCGGTGCGCAGGTCTCCCCCGCCGGCAGGGATCAGGGGCTGATGCTGATGAAGGGCGATGGCCGCCGCGGCGCGGATGCGGCCAAAGTCCAGGCCGGCCCGTTGGGCGAACAGGGCCTTGTCCCGCGCGGCGACGGCGACGCGCTGAACCTCCGATTCGTGACCGCTGATGTTCGGCAGCTCGCCCACGTATTCGGGCAACGACGTCATGGCTGGATCCTCAAGACTTTTGGCCCGGGGGGGCCTTTGGGGTTGACGATGGCGGTTCAGTACCGGATTCAGGGGCTGCGGACGCACTCTGGGCGGGCGCCTCGGCGGCGGGCGGCTCGGGGGCAGGCTCCTCCGGGCCCTCGCCCTGCTCCACCGACGCCGCCTCCTCGGGAGCCACCTCCGCCGACGGCTCCAGGGGCGGCTCCGGGGGTGGGGGGACCTCGACCCCGATTCGGGATAGGGCCTCCCGGGCCGCCTCGAGGTCCGACTCCGCCCGGTGCACCCAGGCCTCGCCCCAATAGATGTTGCAGCTGGTCTCCGCCCGCAACAGGTGCCACATGGCCTCCTCGATGGCCTGCGCCTGGCGGCCCCCGGTGATGCCCTGCTCGCCGGCATGCCAACGGGCGTCGTGGACCGCCTTGCTGAATCGCGCATAGGCGGCGATCGTCTGCCTCTGGGCCTCGGATCCGGTCCACTGCGTGAAGCCCAGGCCGTGATGCCAGCCGGTGTTCCAGGCCCCCGTGCGGACCCGCACCTCCCCGTGGGTGCCGTGGATGCGCAGATAGTCGCTGATGAAGGTGGGGGAGATCCCGGCGGTGCCGGCATTCACCCGGTCCAAGAGGGGCAGATAGAAGGCGCTCCAGAAGTTCGCACCCTCGGTCACGTTTCGGAACCAACCTCCGTTCTCGCCGTCGGTGCAGGTAGTCACCAGGGGCGCGAAGTCGCACCACTTGGTGCGCTCCGCCACCTCCGAGAGAAACCAGCCCACCTCCATGCCGGACTCCTGGGCATCGGAGAGCTCCCGATCCCGCACGATGACGGTGATGCTGTCATTGCCATAACGTGCCAGGTGGGGGCGGTACCGCAGCTCCTGCCAGCTCATCGCGCTGACGGGCTCCACGTGCTCGCTATCCACCAGGACATAGCGATATCCGAACATCCGCAAGAGCGGGATCAGCTCCATGGAGAAGCCCATCTCCGGGGGCCAGAACCCTTGAAAGGACGGGCGCCACAACAGATGGTTGCCAATACCGAGCCAGCGCTGGAGGTGCTCCTTGCGATCCGCCTCGGGGATCAGGGGCAGGACGGGGTGGTAATAGCCGGTTCCCAGGATCTCGAATAGATCCTCGTTCTGGAAGTGCCACAACAGGGAGCCACAGTCGACGATGCCGTAGACCTGCTGCTGAAAGGCCGGATCCGACAGGGTCTCGAGCAGGGTGCCGGAGAGCGACAGATGCACACGCGCAAGGGCCTCGCGGCCCCACAGGCTCCGCGGGATCCGGTCGAGCGCAAACAGGATCTCCTTGGCCTCCCAAGTCTTGTGCTCCAGCAGATGCTGAAGGTTCCCGGGCGGCTGATGGAGATTGAGTACGAGGGCGTGGTGGGCAATCATGTCGGGACCGTGGTGCCATGTCTAC
>JBAPYD010000695.1:0-1773 GCA_049284555.1 Chromatiaceae bacterium
GTTGAGGGTTGTATGCATGTGACGCCCAAGTGAAAGTTTAGACATCAGCACAGTTGATTGTCAGAGGAGAAGCGCCATGAAAAGCAATCCAGTTAGTTGGTTTGAAATCTATGTTCAGAATATGCCCCGTGCGAAAGCTTTCTACGAGGCTGTGTTCCAAGGAACGTTAGAGGAGTTGAAGAACCCTGACCCCCAGGGATTCCCTGATATGGAGATGTGGGCATTTCCCATGTCCATGGACGGCTACGGAGCACCAGGGGCGCTGGTTCAAATGAAAGGTTGCGCTCCTGGCGGGAGTACATTGGTCTATTTCTCGTGTGACGACTGTTCAGTTGAGGCCGAGCGAGCCGCGTCAAATGGCGGGAAGGTTGTCAAGGAGAAGATGTCGATCGGCGAATACGGCTTCATTGCGATGGTTGTGGATACCGAAGGCAACATGATTGGCCTTCATTCAATGCAATGAAGGCATGGCCCAACACGGCGCTCCAAAGGACATCCTCAGTGTCAGGATCGGTGTCGGCTGCTCCTGTGCGATTCCTCTCAACACACCGGGGGAGGTCCGGGCATCCGGGCGGGCGCAGGGCCGCGCGAGGCCGGCCCTTACTCGGGGGCGATGTAGGCCACTGCGGCGGCGTGTCCACGTTGCTCCCGAACGAAGAGCGCGAGTACCAGTGCGGCCAGGAAGAACAGGGCGCAAAGCAGGATGGCCGACTGGAGTCCCAGACGCGCCTGCAGTAATCCGAGGGACAGCAGGCCGAAGATGGCCGCAAGCTTGCCGAAGAGCCCCCAGAATCCAAAGAGCTCGGCGGCCTTCGACTGGGGGCTGAAGACCGCGACCAGGGTTCGGCTGGCCGATTGCGTAGCGCCGAGGCAGAGCCCAGCGATCGCCCCCATGGCCAGGAAGACGGATTCGGCCGACCATGCGGTGCCGAGGGTGCCGTTCAGCCACGCCGTGAGGGCCGGCGTGCCCCAGATCCCGACGGTCGCGGCCACCCAGATCCCCAGCGTCAGGTTGTAGGTGCGCAGATTCCCCCAGCGGTTCTGGAGGAACCCGAACCCGACAGCCCCGAGACTCGCGGTCAGGTTGGTGATCACGAACATCAGCATCAGGCCCGTGGCGCTCCACCGAATCACCTGGTCGCCGTAGATGAACGCGAACGCGATCACGATCGAGAGTCCGGCCATCGCGAAGAAGAACGAGACGAAAAACACCAGGAGGTCGCGGAACCCCCCCAGCGCGCGGCCTGTGTCGAGCAACCTCCTGAAACCAATGCCCAAGAGTGACTCGCCGGGGGGCAGCACCTTCGGCGTGCCACGCTCGCGCAGGAACAGGAAGGTCGGGATCGCGGCCACCAGAAAGAAGAGCGCGGTGATCGGACCAACGAGCCTGACGCGGTCGAAGTTCTCGAGGGTCTGGTCACCGATGACGGCGAGCACGAGGCCGGTACAGGCGATGCCGCCGACGTAGCCGAGGCCCCACGCATAGCCGGAGATCTTGCCCAGCTCTTCCGTGGGCCCCAGGTCCGGCAGGAAGCTTGACGTGAACGACTCCCCGACCGCGAAACCGTAGTTCGACACGACCACAAGCAGCACGCCAAGCAGCACCTGGCCCGGGCTCACGAAGTAGAGCAGCGCCGTCGCCGCCACCGTGATGATGTAGCTCGCGAACAGGAACCGCTTCTTCGCCGCGCGGTAGTCCATGATCGCGCCGAGCACCGGTGCCGTCACGACGACGAGGGCGTAACTCACCGAGAGCGCTACGCTCCACCAGAG
>JBAPYD010000696.1:0-1556 GCA_049284555.1 Chromatiaceae bacterium
TTCAGCACGCCCTCGTCGCAGTGAAGCTCGGCCTGTCCGTGATGGAGATCACGGCGCGGCGGGTCCTGTTGGACCTCCCCAAGTCTGAGCCCCCTCAGCGCCGCGTAGCCTCCGCTGCCTGAGTGCCCGCCCTTGTGTCATCAATCGACGATCCAACCCACGGGAGCCTGGCCGAGGAGGAAGTGGCCTTCTGGCGCAGCTTCATCGAATGGTGGGCGCGGGAGCGGGAGGGCCCCGTGCCCCTGAGGGCTTGGGAGGCCCTTGCCCGGTCCGAGCAAAACTGGGTCTTGGGCCCGGCGCGGCCGAAGGGGCACTGACGTGCTTGACGGAGCACGCCATCGCTGTAACCTTGAGCGCCAGCCCGTGTACTCGCCGGGCGCTCCCCGATCCTGAGACGCCGCACCACGCCCGATGAACCCGACGCTCCTTGCCTCCGCTGCTCGTATCCTCTGGCGCGTGATCGAGCGTCACGGTGTCGATCCGGTGGTGGTGTTCCGTGAGGCAGGACTCGATCCCGACCAGATGAACGAATCGCGGGCACGCTACGCGGACAGCAAGACCCGTGCTGCCTGGCGCGAGGCGTCGCGGCTGATCGGCAACCCCTGTTTCGGCCTGTTGGCCGCGGACGTATGGCGTCCGACGGACTTTCATGCCCTCGGCTACGCGTTTCTCGCCAGCCGCACCCTGCGGACGGCCATTGAGCGGGTCGTCCGCTACAACGCGGTGGTCGACCCGATCGTCCATTTCCAGAGCACGCAGGATGAGGCGCAGCTTCGCCTGACGTTCCACGTCGAGGACCTCGACCTGCCCGATGTGCCGGCGTTGCAGGATGCCCGCTGGGCGGTCGTGCTGGGGTTGTGCCGGGCCGCCTATGGACCGGGCTTCAACCCCGCGGAGGTCAGCTTCACCCACCCGGCGCCCGACTGCCGGGGCGACTACTTCGGTCTGTTCCGCTGTCCAATCCGGTTCGATGCGGCAGCGCCGGAGTTCATCCTCGATCGCGCCCGGGCGGACGCCCCGCTGCCCACGGCAAACAGAGAGCTGGCGCTTGCCAACGACACCATCCTTGCCGCCTATGTTGGTGAGCTGACCGCCCCTGACATCGTTTCGAGGGTGAAGGCCGCGGTTGTCGAGCACCTGCCCTCAGGCGCACCCAGCGCGGCCACGGTGGCAAAGGACCTGTTCATGAGTGCACGGACCCTCCAGCGGAAGCTCGGTGACGCGGGCACGGGCTACTCCGACGTCCTCGAAGCGGTTCGCCGAGAGCTTGCCGAGCACTACATCGCCGATCCCACCAAGACGCTCAGCGAGATCACCTTCCTGCTCGGGTTCTCCGAGCAGTCCGCCTTCTCCCGCGCCTTCCGCCGATGGAGCGGACAATCCCCGACGGCGGCCCGTGTGGCCACCGAGTGACGACCTGCTCAGTGCTGAAATCGCACGGAGCCTTCCGTCCTGAGGGGGTCGCGCATCGATGCCCTGAGTCCCGATCGTTGTCTTCTGTGTAACCGTTGACGCTGCCCTCAAACCCTGAACGCGGGGGTCGCTACGCCAGGCAC
>JBAPYD010000697.1:0-4485 GCA_049284555.1 Chromatiaceae bacterium
GGCGATGAGCGGCCTGTGGACATGAGCAGCGCACGCGCCCGAATCCTCGCTCGCCTGCGGCAGTCGGCGCCTTCCGCCGACCCTGCCGACCCCGCCGTGCCCCTGCGACGTTTCGACTGGGACTCCCGGGAGCTGCTGATGCGCTTTCGGGAGCGACTGGAGGCGGTGCGCGGCGAGGTGCATTTGGTGGGCGATGACTGGCCTCGGCGCGCCTTCGATCTCCTTCAGGCCCGGGGGGTCCGCCGTTTGCTCTACGGACCCGTGGCACCGCCAGGTGTCGCCCTCGAGGCCGCATGGCGCGAGGCGCCGGCCGCCTCCTCCGGGATCGAGCTGGTCGCTTATCGGGAGCCCGTGGAATCGTTCCGAGACAGCCTCTTCGATACCGTCGATGTCGGCTTCACGGGTTGCCGCGGTGCCATCGCGGAGACCGGGAGCCTGGTCCTGTGGCCGGACGCCCGGGAGCCGCGGCTCCTCTCGCTCGTGCCCCTATTCACCTCGTGCTGCTCGAGGCCGGGTCGATCCGCTCCACCTTCGCCGAGCTCCTGGACGAACAGGGGTGGAGCGGGGGCATGCCCGCGAATGCCCTGCTCATCACCGGTCCGTCCAAGTCCGCCGACATCGAGCAGACCCTCACCTATGGGGTGCACGGTCCGAAGGAGCTGATCGTGCTGGTGCGGGTCTCCGATGGAGGAGGTGCCTGAAGCGGACGCCGCCAGCGTCCTTCCGCCGCGCCGAGCCAACGAGGCGCCCATCCGGGTACCGCGCCCTCAGGGGTGGCTGGCGGGCGGGACGTGCAGCAGGACGGCCCCGGCCGGGAGCCGCTCTTCCAACCTCGCCCACGCGGGTGTCTCGGGCTCGACAGGCTCCGGGTCAGTCCTTGGCAGGGCGATCAGGTCCAGGATCACCTCCTTGCGCTGGCGGGTGACATTGCCCAGCCAGAGGGGCTGGCCTTCGGTCAGCCGGAAGCGGGTTGGCCAGAGGCGCAGCACCCATCGGGTCCCGTCCGAGCCGTTTTGGGTCAGAACGAGGGACTCGTGGCGTCCGTCGTGGACCTGGGGGATCACCGGCAAGTCCCCCAGGGGCAGGGAGGGGGAGAGGAGGAGCAGCGCGTTGCCCCAGCGCAGGACCTTCGCGGCTCGCCAGCCACCGGGGACGAGGGCCGACTCCAAGTCCCTGGGGTTCCCCGCGAACTGGAGGGTCAGGGGCTGGGCGTGGAGCCGGCGAAGATCTTCCCGACGATCGGGAAGCTGCCTCCAGCCACCCGCCAGCCACTGCTCCCGGGTCAGGATCTCGACCGCTTGAGCCGGGGTGTAGCGGGCGAGATCGCGGCCCTCGTCCAGCCAACCCCGCAGCGTGAGGCCGCTCACCAGGGTGACCAGGGCCACCCCGCCCAAAGCGGCCCAGCGGGGATCGAACCGGCTGTGGCGGCGAAAGGCCAGTCCGAGGGCCGAGATCCAGGCGAGGCCGAGGGCCAGGCTGGCGAGCACGTCGGTGAGCCACTCGGCCCCGAGATAGACCCGCGAGCCGGCTACCCCCGTCACCAGGACCGCTGCCAGGGCGTAGGGAACCCAACGCACCGCCGACGGCACCCCCCGCGCCAGCGAGATGGCGAGGAACCCGTAGACGCTGGTGGCCAGGAGCACGGGTCCGCTGGGCAGGGACCAGGGCAGGGCGAGCCCGAGCCCCAACTCGGGCCGGGGGACCCGCAGCGCGGCCCCGAGGAGGGGGGTCGCGACCAGCGCGAAGGCCGCTGCCGCCGCCCAGTAGTAGGCGTGACGCAGTCGACCCCGCCAGTACAGATAGCCCAGCACCGCGGCAATCATCGGGAGCACGACGAGGGGATCCCCGAGCCGGGTGAGCCCCAACATGACCTGATTACCGAACGGCGTATGGAGGCTCTGTCCGAGATCCAGGGCGAAGGTATTGAGCTCAAGATCTTCAGGCCCGAAGAGGGCCACCCCCGTGAGCCCTCCCATCAGCAGGAAGGCCACCATGAGCAGGAAGGCCAGCGCGGTCAGGGTCTTCGCGTCGGGATGATCCCGGTCGGCCAGTGCATGGGCGACGGGACCCACGGACGGGTGCAGGTCCGCCCAGCGCAGCATCCCCTGCAGCAGCGCGCTGGCGTGGGGGGCAAGCAGCCGATAGAGGCGATGCGCGAGCCAGGCGGCGAGCCACAACCCGGCCACCAGCGCGATGCCGACGACGACCAGGCGCAGGCCGGCCTCTGCCGCGAGCTTCATGGATGCGCCGAAGACCATCCCCGGGATGAAGAAGGCAAGGGTCTGGGCGATCGCCGAGGTGATGTTGGCGACATAGAAGCGGCGCGGGGGCATGCGCAGCATCCCGGCCACGAGGGGGATGATGGCCCGGCCGGGGCCGACAAAGCGTCCCATGGCGACACTCCGGCCGCCGTGGCGATCGAAGAACCTCACCCCCCGCTCGAGCTGGCCGGGGTAGCGGGAGAAGGGCCAGAGCTCCCGGATGTGCTGGTCGAAGTGGCGACCCAGCGAGTAGCTCAGTCCGTCGCCGACGATGGCCCCGGCGGTTGCCGCGAGGAAGGCTGGCCAGAAGGCGATGGCACCGGCGGCGATGAGGGCCCCGGCCCCCATCAGTGAGATCACCCCTGGGATGACCATCCCGACGACCGCCAGGGACTCCCCCATGGCGATCGCGAAGACCGTGGCATAGGCCCGGCCCGGGTGTGCGGAGACCCAGTCGAAGATGTGGCCGAACAGCGCTTCCATGAGGGGCGTTCGGGCCTTGGCCCCGACTGGTGCGGTCGGATGCGGGGATGGTCAGACGGCGATCTTGGCGAAGGCCTCCTCCGCTGCCGCCAGGGTCGCCTCGATCTGGGGCTCCTCGTGCGTGATGGACACGAAGCCGGCCTCGTAGGCGGAGGGGGCGAGATACACCCCGAGGTCCAGCATGGCGTGGAAGAAGGCCCGAAACCGGTCCTGGTTGCAGGCGGTGGCCTGATCGTAGTTGGTCACCTGGGGGGCGTCGGTGAAGAAGATACCGAACATCCCGCCGACCCGATTGGCCGCGAGCGGCACCCCGGCGCCCCTGGCCCGCTCGATCAGGCCATCCACCAGCTGGGCCGTCCGCTCGCCGATGCGCTCGTGGAATCCGGGGGCCGCGATCAGCTCCAGGGTCTTGAGTCCGGCGGCCATCGCGATGGGATTGCCGGACAGGGTGCCGGCCTGGTACACGGGGCCCAGGGGCGAGATGCGCTCCATCACCTCGCGTCGGCCGCCGAAGGCGCCCACCGGCATCCCGCCGCCGATGATCTTCCCCAGCGCCGTGAGGTCCGGGCGGATGCCGTAGAGACCCTGGGCGCCTCCGAGGGCGACGCGAAATCCGGTCATCACCTCGTCGAAGATCAGGAGGGCCCCGTGCTGGTCACAGACCTCGCGCAGCCCCTCCAGGAATCCCGGCAGCGGCGGGATGCAGTTCATGTTGCCGGCCACCGGCTCGACGATGATGCAGGCTACCTGATCGCCGATGCGCTCGAAGGTGTCCCGCACCTGGTCCAGGTCGTTGTAGCGCAGGGTCAGCGTCAGCTCGGCCAGGGCCGCCGGTACGCCCGGGGAGCTCGGCTCGCCCAGGGTCAGGGCCCCGGAGCCCGCCTTGACCAGCAGGGAGTCGGCATGGCCGTGATAGCAGCCCTCGAACTTGACGATCTTGTCGCGGCCTGTGAAGCCCCGGGCCAGGCGCAGGGCGCTCATGGTGGCCTCGGTGCCGGAGCTCACCATCCGCACCAGGTCCATGCTCGGGACCAGCGCGCACACCCGATCCGCCATCCGCGTCTCCAGCTCCGTGGGTGCCCCGAAGGAGAGCCCCTGATGGAGCCGCTCCTGGACCGCCGCGATGACCTCCGGGTGGGCATGGCCGAGGATCATGGGACCCCAGGAGCCGACGTAGTCCACGTAGCGCTTGCCGTCGGCGTCGTAGACGTAGGGCCCCGCCGCCCGCTCGAAGAAGACCGGGTCGCCGCCGACCCCGCGGAATGCACGCACCGGCGAGTTGACCCCGCCTGGAATGTGGCGCTGGGCGGCGGCGAAGAGCTCGTGGGATCGGGTCATTGGGGGTCCTCTGTCGGGTGCTCGGGGGCTGGGAACAAGCGACTGTACGCCCGGGCCGCGGCGGTGACGTCCGGGGCGGAGAAGACGCCGCTGATGACGGCGACCATGTCCGCCCCCGCTGCGATCAGGGCCCCGGCATTCTGTGGGGTGATGCCGCCGATCGCAACCAGCGGCACCCCGAGCGCGCGCCTGGCCTCGGTGAGCAGCTCCGGCCGTGGCCGGGCGGCATGGGGCTTGGTTGGAGAGGCGAAGAAGCTCCCGAAGGCGACGTAGCCCGCGCCCGCCCGCTCGGCCGCCTGGGCGAGATCCAGGCGGTCGTAGCACGAGACGCCGATGAGGGCATCCGGGCCCAGGACCTCGCGCGCGCGGCGAGGGTCGCCGTCGTCCCGGCCCAGATGGACGC
>JBAPYD010000698.1:0-4795 GCA_049284555.1 Chromatiaceae bacterium
TGGCTCTGGACAGGAGAGCAGAGGGCGGTCGAAACGACCGTTTGCAGTGTGGAGAGGGACCGCCGCCGTCGCGGATCTGATGAACCCCTGGGGAGTCCTGTATGGTGGCGCCTGCCTTGCTCGTTCCTCAGCGAGTCGCGCCGGCTGCCTGCCCAACTCGCCGCTGCTCATGCGGCGGGTTTCACGGCAACGGATTCGGTCGGGGGGAAAGAACGGCCGCGGCGGGTGCCGCGGCTCAGTTGGGGTCGTTTCGTTGTTGTCGTTGTAGCGGAGGCGGCGCGGGCCCGCGCCGCCGATTCGTCGTGACTCGGTCGAATATCGTGGATCAGGGTGTGGCGATCTCCCGCTCGGAAGCCGCGATCAGCACGGGGGCCTTCACGTCCTCCGGCAGGTGGGCGAACTTCTCCACCAAGGAGGGCCAGAGCAGATTGTAGTAGAGCTCTCCGCGCACCAGGACGACGCCATCGGCGGGGATCTCGTAGACCAACTCCCGGCTCTCGTGGGGCTTGAGCCGGGTGTCGTCTCCAGGCGCCGTTGCGGTGGGTGGGGGGGCCGGCATGCCCTTGTCATCCTTCATCCCGTAGTAAAAATAGGCCTGGGGGTCGTCCTTCGCCGGATGCCCTTCGGCGTTCTGCCAGACCACCTCGCCTTGCGCGTTATAGGCCATCACCTTCAGGTACATGTTCCGGAAGGGGGCGCCCGTGGGCATGGCGTGGGGCTGCAGATTTTTCATCAACACCTTGGCCATCACCTTGCCGTCCGCCTTCGTGGTGTCCAGGTCGAAGATGACGCCTCGCTTGAGCATGGCGCCGTTGTGACCGCCGCCCATGGCGTGATCAGACAACCCGTCGGAGACGCCCATATGGCATCCCTGGCAGTTCACCTGGGTGCCGCTCGCGACGATCTCGTTTCCGGTCTGGCACAGGGGCACGCCCTTGGGGTTGGGACGCTGGTCGTGGCAGCCCATGCAGGCGTCCGAGGACTTGAGCTGGGTCGGGTTCGCGGCGAGCGGCAGGGCCGGTATGGGCTTGCCCTGGAAGTCCACGGGCTCGCCCAAGTGGGGGTTGGGCCTCTGGCTGCTCTCATCACCCACCGCACCGCCGAAGGGGTCGCTGGCCGCGGAGAGCTTCTGGGCCTTGTTGGGGAAGCCGGCGGGTCCCTGCAGGTCGTCGGAGAGCTCGTAGGCGGCGATTCCCATTCGCAGCTTACCGTCCTCGCCTTTGATGCCCTTATAGTTCTTAAGGGTATGGCAGGCGACGCAGTTGACGCCCTCGCTATAAGCCGCCATGGCGTCCAGCTTGGTGGTCTTGTCTCGAGCGGCGTTGGGGGCGTGGCAGTTCAGGCAAACGGGGAAGGTGCCGGACTTCTTGTGCACCTGGCCCTCCGCCGTCGGGTCACCGACCTCCATCTCGTAGAAGGTCCCGTGGATCGGGTCTGACAGGGCCGTGCTCTTCGCATGCATGGACCCTTGCCACTGACGGAAGATCTCTTGGTGGCAGCTCTTGCACACCTCGGATGGGACCTGGTGAATAGGCCCGGCCTCTTCCGCAAGCGCCCCTGGCCCCGTCAGGATCGTGACGGCTGCGAGGGTGATCCAGAGCGAAAGGTGATCACGGAATCGTTTTCTGTCTCGATGGCGCATGGGGTGTTGCTCCTCTTCTTCCTTATGGCTTGCTGCGTCTGGTGAGTTGCGGAAACCCGTTCGATTGAATCGATCACGCGACCGCGACAGTTCTTAGGTTTGTGGACCCGCTCAGCCCGTGTCTCGCCCCGTTGGATTGCCGGGGGTGATGCTCGCTGAGGTCGCTCGCCAAGTAGACCCGGACCCGGGGGTGGTGCTTAGCGTCCCGGCGGTCGCGTCGACTCTCCCGATGGGTCCCTATTGTTGTCTAGGAGGCTGGCCCCGCGGAAGTGAGCGGGATCAATGAAGCCGTACTTAACTGTAGACTGTCGGCCTGCTTCGACGCAATCCTAATGACCGTCGCCGTAATTGAAGATTTGGCAAATAAGCAAATAATAAAACACCGATTGGATCGTGGTGATGCTCTCGGGTGGGGGGCGTGCCGACGTGCCCCATCCCGGCCTCGGTCCAGTCCCATCAGTCAGTAAGGAGCGATCGGCCATGTCTTATTCCAAGCCCTCCTGGTGTCCCCGCGCCTTTGGCGTCTGGGCATCCATGCTTCTTGCGCTACTCGTCTCCACGCCCCTCGGGGCCGCCAAGGTGAAGCTGTCTCCGGATCAATGGGGGCACCCCGCGGGGTCCGATTGCGTGAGCTGCCACTCCAAGGCGTCCGCGGGTCTCACCCAGCAGTGGCAGGAGAGTGCCCATCAGAAGGCCGGCGTGAACTGCATGGACTGCCATCAGGCGGATCCGGCGGAGCCGGATGCCCGGGAGCACGAGGGGCAGGTGATCGCCACCATCGTCTCGCCCAAGGACTGCGGTCGCTGCCACACGCAGGAATTCGAGGAGCAGCAGGGATCGGTCCACGCGGAGGCCCACGCGCTCATCGAGGCGCGCGTCCCCGCCCTGGCGCACAACTTCACCGGGCCCGCCATGCAGGCGGCCGGCTGCGACCAGTGCCACGGCTCCCGGGTCAAGGTTCAGGGCGACGGGACCCTCGACCCCGCCACCTGGCCCAACTCGGGGATCGGGCGCATCAATCCCGACGGCTCCAAGGGGTCGTGCTCCGCCTGTCACGGCCGTCATGGCTTCTCCAAGGCCCAGGCCCGGGAGCCGGAGGCCTGCGTGCGCTGCCACTCGGGTCCCGACTCGCCGGACAAGGAGATCTTCGAGGCGTCCAAGCACGGCATGATCTACGTGGCCGAGAAGGACCGAATGGGCCTCGATTCCCCCGAGTGGGTCGCCGGCCGGGAATACACCGCGGCCCCCACCTGCGTGACCTGTCACATGGGTGCGGCCGGCAAGCTCCCGTCCACCCATGACGTGGGTCTGCGCGGCGCCTGGAGCCTCAACAGTCCGGTCTCCGAGCGTCAGCTGCTGGTGATGCTGGAGGACGGCGACAAGCTGGAGCTGCCAGCCAGTGCACCGGCCCCCAAGCGGGGGGCGGAGGTTCGCAAGGCCGACGGGAGCACGGGCAAGGTCAAGGCGGTCGTGACCCCGCAGCGGCGCCGTCAGGCCATGAGCCTGGTCTGCCAGGAGTGCCACGGAAAGGCCTTCACCGAGGCCTTCATGCAGCAGTTCGATTCCGTCGTCGAGCTCTTCAACACCAAGTTCGCCGTCCCTGCCAAGGGGATCATGGGCGAGCTCTACGCACGGGGGCTGCTGACGCCGACCCCCTTCGACGAGCCCATCGAGCTCACCTACTGGGAGCTCTGGCACGACGAGGGCGCGCGGGCCCGCCACGGGGCCTCCATGGCCAGCCCCAATCACGCCTGGTGGGAGGGCATGTACCTGGTGGGCCGCAACTTCTACGGGCGCTTCCTGCCCGAGGCCCGGGCCCTGGCGGGCGATCAAGCGGGGCAGGTGGTGGATGCCCACCTCCAGGGCGAGGGGCATGAATGGCTCGCCAACCCCAATCTCGCAAGCCCCATCCTCGGGTTCGCGCCGCCAAGTCCCGAGGTATCGGCGCCGGAGGTGCCGGCGTCCGGGGTCCCGGCCGATTCGACGGGGGCCCAGTGATGATCCGGCTTCGCGCACCCCTGTTCATCACGCGTCACGTGCTCATCGCCCTGGTGGTGGGGGGGCTCGGGGGCGTCCTGTTCATGGTCTTTCTGATGGAGTTCGATCACTACACCAGCAGCAACGCCTTCTGCACGACCTGTCATTCCATGACCTACGCGGATGATGTCTACCAGAGCTCGTCCCACTACAACTCCGCCTCGGGCGTGCGGGCGTCGTGCGGCGATTGTCACGTCTCCGAGGGGGTCTTCGCCGCGACCTGGGACCATGCGGTCGGCGGCAAGGACCTGCTGAAGCAGATCAAGGGGCAGCTCTTCGGTCCCGACTACGACGACCCGGTGATCAGCGCCCTGCACCTGCCGGAGGCCGCCTTCGCGGCCCGGGAGTGGTTCCGCAAGCGCGACTCGGCCACCTGCAAGCGCTGCCACACCCTCGAGGCGATTCAGGGCAAGCGGGGCGGCACCGCCGCGATCCATGCGGAAGAGACGCGGGGCAAGACCTGCATCGACTGTCACTACAATCTGGTCCACCGCCCCGTGCCGGACGAGAGCACCTTCAAGCGGGAGGCGTGGAACCGCATGGTCGAGGAGGAATTCGGGCTGCCTCCGGGCCGTGCGGACGAGCTCATGGCAGGGCCCTAGCTCGGCGGGGCAGCGCCGGGCCGGGGCGATGGCGCGGGACTTTCTCCGGCGAGGCGTGCCCGCTTCGAGGGCGCCCTCGCCCGATCGAGGGGCTTGGCTCAGGCGGCCGAATCGAGACCCATTCGGGCCCTCTGCCAGCGCTCGCGCATGAGCACGTAGGACGCGGGCACATCGCGACAGGACATTACCCCGACCAGTGTGCCCTCCCGGGTCACCACCGGTAGGTGTCGGAAGCGGTTGCCGAACATGACGTCGAGGCCGGCGGCGAGGGATTGGTCGTCGCGAATGGTCACGGGCTGCGGTGTCATCACCTCCGCGACGGACACCGTCTGCGGATCCTTGCCAGCGGCGACCACCCGATTCAGCAGATCCCGTTCAGTGAAGAGGCCGACCAGGTCTCCGCCTTCTGTCACCGCAACCGCTCCGACGCGTCGCCCGGCCATCTCGCGTGCGGCGTCGAGCACCGTGGCGCTCGGGGGCAAGGTGACAGGCTGCTGATCGCCTAGCAGTGCAC
>JBAPYD010000699.1:0-2033 GCA_049284555.1 Chromatiaceae bacterium
GGATCCGTCTTGGGCTCGGGCTCCGGCTCGGGCGCCGACTCGGGTTCAGGCGCCAGCGCCGGAGCGATGGGCGCCGCCCCGCGCGGCACCCAGGGGACGATCCCCATGGCCCGCAGATAGGCATGACGGCGGGCCTGATCCACGGATCAGACGTCGCCGTTCTGGGGGTGGGCGCGCAGGGCCGGCTGGAGGATCTTGTTGCAGGCGTTGATATAGGCCTTGGCGGAGGCGATGACGATGTCCGTGTCGGCCCCCTGGCCGTTGACGATCCGCCCCCCCTTCTCCAGGCGCACCGTCACCTCGCCCTGGGCATCGGTGCCGCTGGTGATGGCGTTCACCGAGTAGAGCTTGAGGATGGTCCCGCTGTTGACGATGGACTCGATGGCCTTGAAGGTGGCGTCCACCGGGCCGCTGCCGATGGACATCCCCGGCTCCTCCTCCCCGTCCAGGGCCAGGACCAGCTCGGCCCTGGGTACCTCTCCCGTCTCGGAGCAGACACGCAGGGAGACCAGCTTGATGCGCTCGTTGGTGGCGTCCAGGCTGGCGTCCGTAACCAGGGCCTGGAGGTCCTCGTCGAAGATCTCGTGCTTCTTGTCCGCCAGGTCCTTGAAGCGGGAGAAGGCGGCGTTGAGCTCCTCCTCGGAGCCCAGGACCACCCCCAGCTCCTGGAGCCTGGTACGGAAGGCATTGCGGCCCGAGTGCTTGCCGAGCACCATGCGGTTGGCGTGCCAGCCCACGTCCTGGGCGCGCATGATCTCGTAGGTCTCCCGGTGCTTGAGGACCCCGTCCTGGTGGATGCCGGACTCATGGGCGAAGGCGTTGGCCCCCACCACGGCCTTGTTGGGCTGGACCGGGAAGCCGGTGATGGTCGAGACCAGTCGCGAGCAGGGGACGATCTGGGTGGTGTCGAGCCGCACGTCGCAGTCGAACAGGTCCTGGCGCGTGCGCACCGCCATCACCACCTCCTCCAGGGCGGCGTTCCCCGCCCGCTCCCCCAGTCCATTGATGGTGCATTCGACCTGGCGGGCCCCGCAGCGCACCGCGGCCAGTGAATTGGCCGTGGCGAGCCCCAGGTCGTTGTGGCAATGGACCGAGAAGACCGCCTTGTCCGCGTTCACCACCCGCTCGCGCAGGGTCGCGATCAGCTGGCCGAACTGATAGGGGATGTTGTAGCCCACGGTGTCCGGGATGTTGACGGTGCGGGCCCCGGCGTCGATCACCGCCTCGATCACCCGGCACAGGAAGTCGGTCTCGGATCGGCCGGCGTCCTCCGGGGAGAACTCCACGTCGTCCGTGTAGCGCAGGGCCCGGCGCACCGCGTGGACGGCCTGCTCCAGGACCTGGTCCGGGCTCATTCGGAGCTTGCGCTCCATGTGGATGGGGGAGGTGGCGATGAAGGTATGGATACGCGCCGCGTTGGCGCCGGCCAGGGCCTCACCGGCCCGGTCGATGTCCTTGTCCAGGGCCCGCGCCAGACCGCAGACCCGGCTGTCCCTGATGGCCGCGGCCACCGCCTTGACGCCCTCGAAGTCACCGGGACTGGCGATCGGGAAGCCGGCCTCGATGACATCCACCCGGAGCCGCTCCAAGGCCTTGGCGATGCGCACCTTCTCTTCCTTGGTCATGGAGGCCCCGGGGCTCTGCTCGCCGTCGCGCAGCGTGGTATCGAAAATGATCAGGTGATCTTTGGTGCTCATGGTCGGTCTCGAATCGATGGCCCTGGCCTGGGTCCCTGTTGGATCGGATCCGTGCGGGGCAAGTGTGGATCAGGGCAATGGTCGCAGCCGCGACGGCTTCTGTCACGAGGTCTTGGGTCCAGGACTCGGCCGATGGGGTAGCGATCTCGGGGACGGACCCCGCGAGGCCGACCGGGTCGATCACGAATCCCGGTCCCGGCGCGGGCTAGAATGGGAAACCCGGCGCCCAGGGACCCGCGGCCATGGCCCCCGACCTGCACGACCTCGAGCTTCTGCTTCGCACCCATACCCCCATCGTGCTCATCGAATCGGTGGAGGAGCCGCGGGTGCTGACCC
>JBAPYD010000700.1:0-2467 GCA_049284555.1 Chromatiaceae bacterium
GGCAGACGCACTCGCCGCAGTACTGGGACTAGCGACCGGAAAGAAGCCGACGCCCTCCTCGCGAAGTGGCGGCTCGAATCGCACCGAGAACGTCAATGGGGGGAACAGCCCAGCCGGACGTTCGGCGACTTGATGCTGGCTTACCTCGAGGGACCTGGCGCAGACAAACGGTCGCGCGACCGCGACCGTTACAGCGCCAAGCGGCTCTTCCCGGTCTTCACCGGCCGTGAGCTGCACACGCTCACCCCGGTAGATGTCCGTGCCTACATTGACGGACGCCGGAAAGACGGAGCTGAGCCTGGGACCATCAACCGTGAGCTCGGGTTGTTGTCGTCGGCCATCAATTACGCCCGGATGGAATGGGATTGGGATATCCCCAACCCCGCCCAGGGAAGGAGGCTCAGGGAGCCTGAAGGGCGGGTCCGTTGGATTACTCGGGAGCAGGCCGAGGCCCTGATCCGGGCTGCGGAGAGCGAGCCCCAGGCGCCGCACTTGGCGGATTTCATTCGCTTGGCGCTCAACACGGGGTGCCGGCGGGATGAAATGCTACAGCTGGAGTGGGGGCGGGTAGACCTTCAAGCGGATCTGATCCACCTGGAGGGTCACCACACGAAGAGCGGCAAGAGGCGAAGTGTCCCACTGAATACAACGGCGCGACGGGCCATCGAGGCACGGAAGGCTTTCCGGGCGGAGCACTGTCCGGCGTCACCCTGGGTGTTCTGTGACGCGGACGGAAACCGGGTTCAGAGCATCAAACGGAGTTGGGCGACAGCATGCCGACGCGTGGGGATCAGGGATTTCAGGATCCACGACCTTCGCCACACCTGCGCAGCCTGGCTGGTGTCGGCGGGCGTGCCGCTGACCGAGGTCCGAGACCTTCTTGGACACAGCACGATCCGGATGACGGAACGCTACGCACACTTGGCGCCGGAGAACGTTCGGGCAGCAGTCGCCCGGTTGGAGGTAAGGACCGAGGGTGACACTCCCCCGAGCGGGGGAAGTGAGTCACGATCTGGTCACGTTGGGCTGAAAGTGATTCGGGGAGGAAGGGCCTAAGCCCTTGAAAAATTTGGTGGGCGCGACAGGGTTTGAACCTGTGACCCCTGCCGTGTGAAGGCAGTGCTCTCCCGCTGAGCTACGCGCCCGGTGACGGACGGGGAACTATAGCCGGGGTGGGTCGAGGCGTCAATTCTCGGGGGATCCGTGCCTTGGCCCTATGCTTCTGCCCATCAGGGACGGGACCTTTGGGCTTCAGGTCTCCGTCTCGACGAGCGACGCGAGGATCGCCCCGGCGTGGCGCAGGGGCAGAGAGTAGTGCCCCTCGGCGGGAAGGTAGTGGGCGCGGGGGCGGGACAGGTGCTGCTCGTACCAGTGGGCGTGGGCGATGGGGACGGTGCCGTCCGACTCGCCGTGCCAGAGGTGAACCGCGTGCTGGATCTCGTGCAGGGGGATGCCCCAGGGGCTGGTGTAGAGCCGGACGTCCTCCAGGGCGCCGCGGGCGCCGTGCTGCATGGCGTCCCGCACGGCGGCGCCCAAGATGGCCTTGACCTCGGGACGGGCCAGGGCGACGAGCCCGCCGAATAGGAGGGGTGGGACCCACGGGGCCCTCTGGGCGGATCCCAGGAGCAGCCGGGAGGGCCAGGCCATCGCCGACAGGATCTCCCCCAGGTAGACGGGGCCCAGCGGGCAGACCAGGGCACAGGCGCTGACACGCGTGGGCAGGCGCCAGGCGCAGGCGAGTGCGTAGGGGGCACCGCCAGAGACGCCGAGCACGGCGAATCGTGCGAGCCCCAGGTGGTCCGCCAGGGCGGCCACGTCGCCTGCCCAGTCGTCGAGCCCGCGTCCGGGCTGGTGGTCGGAGTCGCCGCACCCTGGGCGATCGGGGGCCAGGATGCGGACCCCGCACCCCCGGGCCGTCGGCTCGAGCAGCAGGGCCTCCCGGCGGGAGCTGGGGAAGCCGTGGCAGTAGACCACCGGATCGCCCTGGGCATCGCCGATGTCGCTGAAGGCGAGCCGGCGTCCCCCGCGCAGCGGAAGCAGGCGAGCCTCGCCCGGTAACGGGCCGTCCGCTATCAAGGGTTCAGTCCCCGTGGAGCCGGCCGCACTGGCTGTGCTGGGAGTCCAGCTCGACGATCTCCATGCGGTGGTTTCCGCAGGGGCTCTGCTCCGAGGGACCCTGGGCGAGCAGCGCGGCGCCTTCCTCCACGCCCTGTTGGGCCAGCCACTGACGCACGAACTCCGCCCAATCCGCCCGGTCGTGATCCACCTTGAGGGCGTGCACGCCATAGGAGAACTGTAGGGCCCGGCAAATGGACTCATGCGGGCTCAGGGCCACCAGCCACGGGTGCGGCCTCGACATGATGTCGTTTCGAGAAGTATCCTGTAACCTTCGGTAACGGTGTGAGAAGGTGGCGGCGTGGCGAAGGTGCTCAGACGGTCGGGGACGAAGGTAACGCTGGAGGTCACG
>JBAPYD010000701.1:0-7694 GCA_049284555.1 Chromatiaceae bacterium
GGTCATGGGTGCCCCGCCATTCGCAAGCACTCAAGCGCCTGTGAAAACGAAGTCAATCAAAGGGCTTACGCTCGGATCGACGGCGCTAGGGGTCCCTGTGATGACATCCTCGGGGCCCCCCGAGACGCCGCGGAGGGTCTCTCATCAGGCTTCTAGGGGGCCAGATTGCTACCTATTTTAGCGGGGGCGTGCGATGGTAAGGCGGACTCTGTCGCACAAGAGGGGTCTCTCGTCAGGCCGGTCGGAAAACGACGGAAGTTGGAATCCATGGAGGCGTTCGGCGCGCTGCAAGACTCGCCGTCGCTGGCATCTCCCGCCGACGGCCCATCGTCAGCGGCCACGATGTCGGCGATAATTCGCGCAAACCCCATCACGGACTCGACGGTTCCATGGCGACACTCAGGCTCGGTATTCCCAAGGGCAGCCTGGAGGAGGCGACCCTCGCCCTCTTCCGACAGGCCGGCTGGACCATCACCCCGCGCTCGCGAAACTACTACCCGGAGGTGGACGACCCGGATCTCGCTTGCGCCCTGGTGCGGGCCCAGGAGATGGCCCCCTATGTCGCCAGCGGGACCCTGGATCTGGGGCTGACCGGGCTCGACTGGATCCTGGAGACCCAGACCGAGTCCGCGGTGGCGCAGGTCTGCACGCTGACCTATTCCAAGTCCTCCAACCAATCGAGCCGCTGGGTGCTGGTGGTCAGAGGGGACTCGGCCATCCGTTCGGCCGCGGACCTCCAGGGCTGCAAGATCGCGACCGAGTTGGTTGGCTTCACGCGCCGCTACCTGGCCGAGCGCGGGATCGAGGCGAGCGTGGAGTTCTCCTGGGGGGCCACCGAGGCCAAGGTGGTGGAGGGCCTTGTGGATGCCGCGGTGGAGATCACCGAGACCGGAAGCACCATCCGCGCGCACGGGCTACGCATCGTCGAGGACATCCTCTACACCGAGACCCGTCTGATCGCCAATCCTCAGGCCATGGACGACCCGGTCAAGCGGGCCAAGATCGACCAGATCGCCCTTATGCTCCATGCGGCCCTCGTGGCACGTCACAAGGTCGCCCTCAAGCTCAACTGCCGCGCAGGGGCGCTCGACGAGGTGGTCGCCCTGCTGCCCAGCCTGCACGCCCCCACCGTCAGCCATCTCTACGACCCCGAGTGGCTCGCGGTCGAGACTATCGTGGACGCTGAAGCGGTACGGGAGCTGATCCCGCGGCTGCGCATGGCAGGGGCCGAGGGGATACTGGAGTACGAGCTGCGCAAGATGGTTTGACGCCACTCCCAGGTCCCGGAACCCTCGGACTGGTCGCCTCGCGCCGATCGTCGGTGCCGCGGGTGGCAATGGTCCGCTAGCGGTCCCGGGGGGCTCAGCCCTCCGGTCCCAGGTAGGCCCCGAGCATGTGCGTCCATTCCGGGGTTCGGGTGATCTCCAAGATCTGCCGATTGATCTCCTCGCGCAAGGGAGAGCCGGGCGGCAGGCCGATCCCATACTCCTGACGTGCCAAGACCGTCGGCAGGACCCGCAGGGACGACGCATGGTGCTCGTTGACCAGGTAGCGAAGGATGGGCGCGTCGTAGACGACCGCGTCCGCGCGCCCGGCATCCAGATCCCCCAGGGCGTCATCGAGATTGGGCGCGGACCGGTAGCGGATCAGCTTGTCCTCCAGATAGGCGGCGCTGGTGCTGTTCTCCAGCGTGAGAACCCGTTTCCCGCGCAGGTCGTCCACGCCGCGAATCGCCTGGTCCAGCCCCCCCAGGGTGAGTGAGCTGGCGATCGCGGCCGTGAACCCCGAGATCAGGACGATGCTTGCGAACATCCAGACCAGACCGATGATGCGGCCTGCAAGGGTCAAGGGGGCCTTGTCCCCATACCCAACGGTGGTCATGGTGACGGCCGACCACCAGATCCCCGATCCAATCCCCTTCAACGGATCGTGCTGGAACTGGTGGTTGCGGCGGCGCTCCGCGACCCAGACCAGGACGCCCACCAGGGTGAGCACGCCCAGCAGGGCCGCGAGGGATTGGACGAAGGCGCCGGAGCCGATGCGCTTCAAGGCCGAAAGCCAGGTCACCTCTGGGCGCTGGCGCACCGCGACCCCCAAGCCCGAGGTATAGAAGGGGTGTGAAAAATCCATGACGCGCTCGCGCTTCGCGGTAATGGTCAGTGCGGCGGCCACGGCATCGACCTCACCCTCGACGGTCGCATCCAGCATCTGTGCGAGCGTCATCTCCTTGAGGTCGAACGCCATGCCGGTCCCGTCGGCGATCCGGCGCAGCAGCTCGATGGCGATGCCATCCCAGCCCCCTTCCCCTTCGACCCGCATGGCGAAAGGGGGGACATGTCGGGTCGCTACGGTTGCGTGAGCACCATCGGCGTCGCTGGCTTCCGGCGCCCCGGTCGCCGCCGAGAGGGCGGCCAACAGGAGTGCCAGGAAGGTTCCGCGCGTCACGGGCATGGAATCGGCTCCTTATCTTGGTCCCGGGTGTGCCGGGGGGATGAGACCCATGATACCCAAGCTGGCGCGGCGCGCCCCCTGCCGGCGTCCCCCGGGGATCGCTGGGTCGTGCCGGACCCGGTGACCAGGGACGCGGGAAAGTTAGAATGCCC
This sequence comes from Chromatiaceae bacterium, assembly GCA_049284555.1. Taxonomy (GTDB): domain Bacteria; phylum Pseudomonadota; class Gammaproteobacteria; order Chromatiales; family Chromatiaceae; genus Thiodictyon. The sequence continues at coordinate 2,604 of JBAPYD010000701.1, forward strand.
CATCGGTCGTCACGGGGCTCCGTACCATGCCTATCCCTCAGCTCGCTCGCCGGCTCCTCGCCCTGATCTGTTTCGCCAGCGCCCTGGGATTGGCCATCCACCTGATCGGAGAGCTCAATCGGATCAAGGTGCTCAAGACGGACCTGGCGGAGCTGCACAATGTCCGCTATGGTCTGCTGGACGCCGACCAGTGGGTGGCGCGGGTCTCGGCGGTGCTTGAGCGGCGGATCAATGACTTCGAGCTCACCGAGGCCAATCGGCCCCAGATCAAACGGGCGGTGGAGCACGCCCTGGAGACCCTCTTGGTGCAGGTCGAGCAGTACCTGCGCCGACGCAACCTCGAGGCCGGGGGCTCCTGGCTGGATCAGCTCAAGGGGGCCGTTCAGCAGGGTCTCCAGGACCTCCTGATCGACTTCGATGCCCTGCGTCGCAAGGTCCCCGAATACGCCGACCTGGTGGTGGAGGAGCTCTCCAAGCCGGAGGCCAGGCGAGAGATCCAGGCCCAGCTCAGGACCTTTCTTCAGGAGGCGGCGGACTCGTCTTTCGCCAAGACCGACAGGACCCGACTGGAGTCCCTGCTCCTTCGCTACGGCTGCGCGCAGCCGGAGGACTGCGCTGCCGGGATCGGTGCCCGGATCGCGGACGCGAGCCGCAATCTCCCCTACCGGGTCGCGGCGCTGTTCGCCCTGGTGGGGGCCCTCTTCCTGATCTGCCTAAGCCCTCGCTCCATCGCGTCGATGGCCCCGGGGACCCCGGAGCCCCCGCGTCTCGATCGCTACCAGCTCTCGCTCCTCACCGCCGCTACCCTGATCCTGCTCGCCGGGGGGATTCTGACCCCCATGATCGAGATCGAGGCGCGCATCACGGAGCTGCGTCTTCTGCTCTTGGGGGAGCCGGTGGTCTTCACGAACCAGGTGCTCTATTTCCAGACCAAGAGTGTCTTCGACGTGGTCTCCATCTTGATGCGGGCGGGCGGTGCGGACATGATCCTCGTGGCCGTCCTGATCGTTCTGTTCAGCGTGATCTTCCCCGCCCTCAAGATTCTCGCGACCTACATTTACTACTACGATATTCGCGGACTGCGCCACGCGGCCCCGGTTCACTTCTTTGCCTTGCGCTCCGCCAAATGGTCCATGGCTGACGTGCTCGTCATTGCGATCTTCATGGCCTATATCGGGTTCAGCGGGCTCGTGGGCAGTCAGCTCGGGACCCTGAGCCGGGCGGCCAAGGCGGTGGAGGTGCTGACCACCAACGGTACGACCCTGGCCCCCGGCTTCTATCTCTTCCTTGGTTTCGTGCTCGCCAGCCTGCTCCTGTCGAGTCTGTTGGAGAGCCGTATCGGCGAGGGCCACGCCACCTGAGCCAGATCCGCAGTCGAGGATGCAAGCTCGTAGGAGGGCCTTTTCACCCATGGCCTGCGACGCCCTGACGACCAAGGCCCGGATCCGCCCGTCCCTCCTTCGGCGGCTGCTTCTGGCTGGTCTCCTGGGGGGTGCCCTGGTCCTGGTGTTGTGGCTCTTGCCCGAGCACTGGCTGACCTTCGACTCCCTGCGCGGCCATCGGGAGCGGCTTGCCGAGCGCTTCGCCGCCTACCCCGTGCGGACCGCCCTGGCGTTTTGCCTCCTGTATGTGGTCTGCGCCGTCCTGCTGCTGCCCTGGGCCTGGCTACTCAGCATCGCCGCCGGCGCCATCTTCGGTTTGGCCTGGGGGGTTCCGCTGGTGCTCGTCTCGGCCACCCTGGGCGCCCTCTGCTCCTTCCTCGTCGCCCGCTATCTGGGGCGCGGTCCGCTCCAGCGGCGCTTCGGGCAGCGTTTGGTCGCGATCAATCACGGAATCGAGCGGGAAGGGGGTTTCTATCTCTTCGCCCTGCGTCTGGTCCCCATCTGCCCCTATTTCCTGATCAATCCCTTGATGGGACTGACCGACATGCGCCTGGGGACATTCATCTGGGTGACCGCCTTGGGCATGGCCCCCGTGATGGCAGTCTATGTCAATGCGGGGACACGGCTGGGCGAGGTGAGCTCCCCGTCCGGGCTGCTCTCTCCCCTGGTGCTGGGCTCCCTCGCCCTGCTGGGGGTCTTTCCACTCCTGGCCAAGCACGGTCTGGAGGCCTGGCGTCGTCACCGCGCCCGGAATGCGCCCCGCGGATCGACCGAGACGCTATGATTGTCTTGGAGTCTCTCCCGTATCCTGACCCAGCGTGAAGTCCCCAATGCCGCTTGCTACCCTCATCCCATTCGTAGCCATCGGTCTTGCCGCGCAGCTGGCGATCCCTGCGGTCGCCCACGGCTGGACCGGGACCCTGAGCAATGGCAGTGAGCTCCGGGTAGACCCGGGCACCCATCGGGCCATGCAGGTGGACGGAGACGCAGCCAGGCCGCTTTGGGATGGCGTGCATCGATTGGAGGATGGCTCCGTGGTCATCATCCGGGGGGGAACGGCGGTGCCCACCGAGGAGATGCTGCGCTCCTGGGAGGGGGGTGTCGCGCCGGTCGACGAGCTCGAGGGCCGTCCCTGTGAGCAGTTGGAGCGCCGGGTCTGCGGACACGACAACCGGTGCCGGGCCACCGCCGCCTGTCTCAGTGCCCGCAGCCTCCTGAATTCGGAGCGGGAGGCCCAGCGGCGGGCGCCCTTTGGGGCAGGGGCCCGTCCCGCCACCGAATTCACGTCGCAGTGCACGGCGGCCCTCAAGGACCCGGAGTTCCCCCCCTGCGCCAGCGCATCGAAGGGTCCCAGCCCCTGTCAGATTCTTGTCGAGCGGGTCTGCGGGGACTCTGATCGCTGTGCGTCCAGCCCCGCCTGTCCCCCGGCTCGCCAGCTACTGGCTCAGGAAACCGACGAGCGAGCGGCGAGCCACCGGCCGGATGCAACGACACCCTCCGGCGCCCAATGTGAGGAGGCCCTGGGTAATTCCTTCTTCCAGCCTTGCGAGTGAATCAAAGGTCCTCGGCCGCGGCCGGGACCCCGGTTGGCTCCTCGGTCGTCGACCTTCGTAATCCCCGGGCCCTGCGCCGGTCGCCGCTCGCGAGTGAGGGCCGTTCGGTATCGCGGACCCTCAGGGGATCAACAGCGTCATCCCGGGGATCAGCTGGCTGGGGTCCGGAACCACCAGGCGGTTGGCCTCCTGGATCTCCAGCCAGCGGCGACCATCCCCGTAGAATCGTGAGGCGATCAGGTCGAGGGAGTCGCCGGGCCCCACCCGGTAGACGCTGCGTGCCCCAGATAACAGGGCCGCCCGGAGCTGCCAGCGACGCAGTTCCTGGGACGCGTCCCATAGGGCGCGGCGGGCCTCTGGATCGGATCCCTCCTGGAGATGCGCCATGGCCTCCAACAGGGATGCGGCCGCGGTGCCCGCCCGGGTCTGTACCTCCTCCAGCGTGGTGGCGCCCCCTTCCGATGTGGGGCCGGGGAGGCTCAGGGTCTCCAGCCAGCGGTTGAGGGCGTCCCGCTCCGCCCTGACCGCGCGCAGGTCCGCCTGGACCCGCTTGAGGTCGGCTTCCCGTTCCGTTAGAGATCGGCGGAGGTCCAACTGCTGCTCCCTCAGCCTCCGCAGCTGCTCCCGATTCACCTCGTTGACCTGTCGGCGAGGCTCCATCCGGTCTTCCGTGGCGCCCGACCCGGACCCTTGGGCATCGCCATCGGTGGCCGGGGGGCGCCCCGTCTGACCGGCCGGGAGCGAGGCCTGGTCGGCGATCTGGGCCTGACCCGCGGAACGTTCGAGCCGTGCCTCCAGGGCCAGCTTGGCGTCTTCCAGTAAAACGACCTCCGCCTTCAGCCGCGCGAGGTCCTGGGTGCCCGCCGCGAGCCGCCGCTCCGCCTCCATCCGGGCCTGATCCGCGCTCTTGCGGGCTGCCGCCGACTCCCGGAGCTTGTCCTCAATGCCCTGGATATGTTGGGTCAGCTGCTCGACCCGGGACCGGAGCCCCGCGCAGGGCTCCTCGCCCGGGGACAGGTCCGCCGCCCCTCCGTCGAGGTACTGGGCGGCCTGGGCCTCGACCCCCAGGCCGAGGGTGATCAGAAGCACGCCCAGTCTGGGCCAGCTGCCGCGGATGCCCCTTCTCAGCATACGGAGGGCAGCCCTGCCAGGGCCATGGCCACCTCCGACTCGTCGTACACCAGGTCCTTGAGCTTCCCGGCCAGGTAGTCCGTGTAGGCCTGCATGTCGAAGTGACCGTGGCCGCAGAGGTTGAACAGGATGGCCTTGGACTCACCGGACTCCCGGCACTTCTCGGCCTCCTGGATGGCGGCCTTGACCGCGTGGTTGGCCTCGGGGGCGGGGATGATTCCTTCGGCCCGCGCGAACTGGAGCCCCGCCGCGAAGCACTCGAGCTGGTTGTAGGAGCGCGGATCGATGAGGCCGAGGGCCGTCAGGTGGCTGATCTGGGGGGCCATGCCGTGGTAGCGCAGGCCGCCCGCGTGGAACCCCGGCGGCACGAACCCCGAGCCCAGCGTATACATCTTCACGAGGGGGGTGAGATGGGCGGTGTCGCCGAAGTCGTAGGCGAATTTTCCCTTGGTCAGGGTGGGGCAGGCAGAGGGCTCCACGGCGATAAATTGGGTGCCCTTGCCCTCGCGCAGGCGCTCGCCCAGGAAGGGAAAGGCGATCCCCGCAAAGTTGCTGCCCCCACCGGTGCAGCCGATGACCATGTCCGGGTAGTCTCCCGCCATCGCCATCTGCTCCTGGGCCTCCAGCCCGATGACGGTCTGGTGCAGCAGCACGTGGTTGAGCACGCTGCCCAGGGCATATTTGGTGTCGTCCCGCTGGGCGGCCATCTCCACCGCCTCGCTGATGGCGATGCCGAGGCTCCCGGTGCTGTCGGGGCGTCCCGCCAGGATGGCGCGCCCGGACTCGGTGGTGTCGCTAGGGCTCGCGATGCACTGGGCCCCGAAGCTCTCCATGAAGGCCCGCCGGTAGGGCTTCTGCTGGAAGCTCACCTTCACCATGTAGACCACGATCTCCAGCCCGAAGAAGGCCCCGGCGAGGGCGAGGGACGACCCCCATTGCCCGGCGCCGGTCTCGGTGGTGATCCGCTTGACCCCCTCCTGCTTGTTGTAGAAGGCCTGGGCGATGGCGGTGTTGGGCTTGTGGCT
>JBAPYD010000702.1:0-8001 GCA_049284555.1 Chromatiaceae bacterium
CCTGGCCGCCGCCTGGAAGGGCCAGCGGTGGACGCGCAGGGCTCGGGTGCCCATGACGACCCTCGATGGGCTCATCCGGCATCACGGCCAGCCGGCCTTCATCAAGATCGATGTCGAGGGGATGGAGGCGGACGTCCTGGCCGGTCTGAGCGGTCCCGTTCCCGCCCTGTCCTTCGAGTTCACCACGATCCAGCGCCGGGTGGCCCTGGATGCGATCGATCGGTGCCACGCCCTCGGCTACTCCAGGTTCAATGTCGCCATCGGGGAGTCACAGCACCTGCTGCTCGGCCAGGCCGGGGAATGCTGGTGCGGCCCCCACGACATGCGCACGTGGCTTCTCGAGCAGCCCGAGTCGGTCAACTCGGGGGACATCTACGTCCTCGCGTGAGGAACGGTCTTCGCCGCCGGGTCAGAGCTCCGGTCGACGGGCGCGCCCCCCTTCGAGCCCGGCCGGCGAGAAGGGCACTCGACAGGGCGCCCCGGGTCTACGACAATCCCCGCCCCCATAGCCCCCCAATCCAGCCGGAACCCCGCTTGGTGTCAGAGCTCACGCCGGCCACCGCCGCCCTGTCCGCGGGCTTCGTCCTCGTGGCCTATTTCATCCGCGGGATCGCCGGGTTCGGCTCCGGCCTCATCGCCATTCCGCTGCTCGCCCTCCTGTTGCCGCTTCCCCTCGTGGTCCCGGCGATCGCGGTGACGGACTACCTGGCCTCCACGTCCCAGGGTGTCGTCGATCGCCGTGCGATCCTCTGGCGGAGCCTGTGGCCGCTGCTGCCCTTCCTGCTGGCGGGCGTCCTCACCGCCCTCTATCTGCTCCGAAGCGTGGACCCGGGGCTCCTGACCCAGGCCCTCGGGATCTTCGTGATCCTCTATGCCCTCTACACGCTGGCGGACCTGCACCCAGGACGTATCAGCGGTGCCCATCTGGGAGCCCCCCTCGGCGGCCTCGGCGGCCTCGTCGGCACCCTGTTCGGCACGGGTGGACCCTTCTACGTGGCCTACCTTCAGCTCTGGGGACCCGGAAAGACCCAGTTCCGCGCCACCGCCTCCACCATGTTCATCATCGAGGGCAGCATCCGCATCACCGGGTATGTGGCGTCGGGCCTCTTCACCCGGGAGAGCCTGCTGCTCTCCGCCGGGGCCTTGCCGATGGTGGCGCTGGGGCTCTACGCGGGACACCACGTTCACACCAACCTGTCGGAGGCGACCTTCCGGCGGCTGATCGGCCTCCTGCTGCTCGGCAGCGGCACGGCGCTTGTGCTGCGTTAGACCCCCGCTGGGCGGAAGGGAGCGGTTTCTTTTTATCACCGCACCCCCACTGTCCAGGTCGGAAAAGCGGCGACGGTCGCCCCCCGCTGAAACCCCGACAAAGAGCAGGAACCCCCATGTCAGAGAAAGCCAAGCTCTCCAATGTCCTGGCCCACGCCCATTACGCGGCGAGCTTCGACGCCCAAACGGATGACGAGGTCTACGATCCCCAAAAGGAGGCCCTCGTGCGCTCCATGCTGCAGGAGATCGGTGAGAACCCGGATCGGGAGGGTCTCCGCCGTACCCCGCTACGGGTGGCCAAGGCCATGGACTTCCTGACCAGCGGCTACCAGATTTCCGCCGAGGAGATCATCAAGAAGGCCGTCTTCGAGGAAGACGTGAAGGAGATGGTGATCGTGCGCGACATCGAGTTCTACTCCATGTGCGAGCACCACATGCTGCCCTTCTTCGGCCACGCCCACGTGGGCTACCTCCCCAACGGAAAGGTGGTGGGCCTCTCCAAGGTGGCGCGGGTGGTGGACGTGTTCGCCCGTCGACTCCAGGTGCAGGAACGCCTGACCAATCAGGTGGCGGATGCCATGATGGAGCACCTGGGGGCCCACGGGGTGGCCGTTGTCATGGAGGCGAGCCATACCTGCATGATGATGCGGGGCGTCCAGAAGCAACGCAGCACCACGGTCTCCAGCGCCATGCGCGGCGCCTTCGAGAACGATCCGCGAACCCGCGCCGAGTTCATGTCCTTCATCCGTGGATAGACCCGCCGGCTGCCGGCGGGGATGGAAGTGGGCCCCAGCGGTCAGATACAGGCGCTGATCCGGGCGGCGGTGCTCGCCCCGTCCAGCCACAACACCCAGCCATGGCTGTTCCGCGTCTCGGCGTCGGACATCGATCTGATCGCGGATCGCACCCGCGCCCTGCCCATCAACGACCCCCGCAATCGCGAGCTCTCCATCAGCTGCGGCTGTGCCCTGGAGAACCTGCGCGTCGCCGCCGCAGGCCAGGGGCTCGGCGCGGACATAAAGCTCCTCCCGGACGCGAACGACCCGGACCGGCTGGCCCGGGTGGCCCTCGGTCGTGGAAGTCCCGCGACCTCCGAGGACAGGGCGCTTGTCGATTGCATCGAGCGGCGGCGCACCCATCGCGGTCGCTTTTCCCCCCAGGCATTGGGTTCAGAGACGGTCGATCAGTTGATCAAGGCGGCTGAGACGGAAGGCACCTCGCTGCGGCCATTCGAGACGGGCGAGCCCCGAAGCCAGGTCGCGGCCCTCGTCGCGGAAGGAGACGCCGCCCAGTGGGCCGACCGGGCCTGGCGGCGCGAGCTGGCTGCCTGGATGCGTCCGCGGCGCCTCGGTGATGGCCTGACCGTGCCGACGCCCGCGTTGGCCCTCGCCAGGCTCCTCGTGCGGAGCCTCGACCTCGGCCGCACACTGGGCAAGAGGGATCGAGCGCTTGCGCAGACCGCTCCCCTGCTCGCGGTGCTCGGCACCGCCGGTGACGGTCCTCGCGATTGGCTGGGGGCCGGTCAGGCCCTGCAGCGGATCCTGCTCGCGGCATGTCGGCTGGGTCTGCAGGCCTCCTACCTCAACCAGCCCGTTCAGGTCCCGTCCCTGAGACCCAGGCTCCAGCGATTGATTGGCGGCGGCCACCCACAGGTTGTGCTTCGCCTCGGATACCCTGCCCAGGCAATCCCAGCCACTCCCAGACGCCCGATCGCGGACGTTGTTCGAGGCCCCTTCCGCTAGCCCATCGGCGTCAGTCCGCCTCCTTGTCCCCCACCTTCTTGAGCGCCACCGCGTTCATGCAGTAGCGCAGTCCGCTCGGCGGCGGGCCGTCCGGGAAGACGTGGCCCAGGTGGGCGCCGCAGGTGTTGCAGGTGGTCTCCACCCGCACCATGCCGTAGGAGTGATCGGCATGGTGGGCGATAACATGTTCCTTCACAGGGTGGGTGAAGGAGGGCCAGCCGGTTCCGGACTCGAACTTCTGCGCGGAGTCGAACAGAAGGGTTCCGCAGCACGCGCATGCGTACCGACCGGGCTCGAAGTGGCTGCACATCGGGGAGCTGAAGGCCCGCTCGGTTCCCTTCTCCCGGGTGATCCGATACTGCTCGGGGGTGAGCTCGGCACGCCACTCGGTCTCGTCCTTCTCGACCACCCGATCCGGCGCCGGGTTGCCCTTCTCGACATGGTGCATGACGTCTCGCCAGGTCAGCATCTCCCGCACTCCAGTCTGGTCTTGGTCTAGGATCTGGGAATCCTAGCGCGTTCATGCCCTCAGGACCCCCACCGATTGCGGGGTTGTCCGGCCAGGCTACCAGCCCTGCCCCGGCCGAAGACGGCGGTCCTGCTAGAATGCCGGGCGCCCCCTTCGCCGGACCCGGAACCCCCGCTCTTGAACCCCCTCAAGCGACTCGCGTCCCAGACCGCCATCTATGGTGTCAGCAGCGTACTGGGTCGCTTCCTCAACTATCTCCTGGTCCCGCTCTTCACCTACACCTTCGCGCCGGCGGAGTACGGCGTGGTCGCAGAGTTCTACGCCTACATGGGCTTCCTCGCGGTGCTGCTGGTCTTCGGGCTGGAGACCGGATACTTCCGCTTCCGCTCGGGCGGGGAGCGGCCACCCGCGGTGGTCTACGCGACGGTGTTGCGCTTTCTGATCCTGTCGAACAGCGCCTTCCTGCTCGCGATGGTTGTCTTCAGCCAGCCCCTGGCGGAGATCCTGCGCTACCCGGACCGCCCTGAGCTCATCTGGTGGAGCGCCGCCATCCTGGCATTGGACTCCATCGGCTCCGCCGCCTTCGCGCGGCTACGGGCGGAGGAACGTCCGGTGCGCTTCGCCGTCGTCAAGCTCATCGAGATCGGGACCAACATCGGGCTCGCCGTCTTCTTCATCCTGCTCTGCCGCCGAGCCTTCGAGTCCGACCCCCAGTCCCTGCTCGGGCGCTTTTGGGATCCGGACATCGGGGTGGGCTATGTCTTCATCGCCAACCTGGCGGCGAGCGGCCTCAAGCTGGCGCTGCTCGCCCCCCAACTCCGGGATGGACTGCGAGGGTTCGACGCGACCCTGTTCGGGCGCATGATCCGCTATTCCCTTCCCATGGTGATCATCGGGCTCGCCGGCATCGTCAACGAGATGCTGGACCGGGCGGCGCTCAAGTATCTGCTGCCCTACGACAACGAGACCAACATGGCGCAGCTCGGCATCTACAGCGCCTGCTACAAGCTCTCCATCCTGATGACCCTGTTCATTCAGGCCTTCCGGTACGCGGGGGAGCCCTTCTTCTTCTCCCATGCGAAAGAGTCCAACGCCAGAAACACTTACGCGCTTGTCCTCACTTGGTTTGTCGTCTTCTGCGTCTTCATCTTCCTCCTGGTGACCCTGTTCCTCGACATCTTCCAGTACTTCGTCGGCAGCGCCTACCGGGAAGGTCTGCACGTGGTGCCCGTGCTCCTGCTGGCCAACCTGCTCCTAGGGGTCTACGTGAATCTGTCCATCTGGTACAAGCTCACGGACCGAACCCTGATGGGGGCCTACGTGTCCGTCGCCGGCGCCGTCATCACCGTGATCCTGCTGGTCACCCTGGTGCCCCGGTTCGGCTTCGCCGGGGCGGCCTGGGCCCATCTCGCCTGTTACGGGTTCATGGTGACGGCGTCCTATCTGCTTGGCCGCCGCTTCTATCCCGTCCCCTATGACCTGTGGCGGGTGGCCGGCTATGTGGCCCTGGGACTCGCCATCTACGGGGCCAGCCGGCTGATGGTCGAGCGGCTGGACTTCGACCCCCTGGCGGCGGGCGCCGTGCTCATGGCCCTGTTCCTGGCCCTGGTCTATTGGCTGGACGCGCGCACCCTCATCCGCCCTACCTCGACCTGACTCGACCTCAGGATCGCTCCCCAAGGAGTACCCGCTTGGCCTCGTTGATCTTGGCGGCGAGATAGTCCGAGCCGCCCCGATCCGGATGCAGCTTCTGCATCAGGCGGCGGTGCGCGGCCCGGATGGCCACCGCATCCGCCCCCGGCTCCAGACCCAGGACGGCCCAGGCCTCCGCCTCGCTCAAGGGGCCGCCCGCCGGTCTTGCCGACCCGGTTCCCCCTGCCGCCGCTCCCCCCTGGTCCTGATCCCGCCAGTCAGGCCCCCGCTCCCGGTCCAGATAGGCCTCCAACACGGCGGCGGACTGGCCGTCCTGGTCCCGGTAGAGCTCCAGCATCCGCAGGAGCTCGTCCAGGCCCAGGTCCGAGAGGCGGCGTCCGGCGAAAGGCCCTTCCAAGACCTCTCCATCCATCACCCCGCTCCCATGATCAAGGCGCATCGACAGGAAACGGGTGCGGATCTCCGAGACCTGAGCGCCGCCGGAACCGGGACCTGGCGCCTGTCCGGGTCTCCCCGCCGCGGGGCCGGCGCCGCCGAGGACGCCCGAGCCACCGAGCCCCAGAGAGCGCAGGACCCGCCGCAAGGCCGGCAGCAGCTGGGCCACCTGGAACAACCGGATGACGACCGGGATCAGGGCAGCGATTGCGGCGAATACCGGGTTGAGTCGGCCGGTCGCCGCCGCAAGGACCAGGACGCCGATCAGTCCCCAGAGGACGGCCTTGCGCAGGGCGCTCGCGACCTGGGCAGGCGGGGTGCGGCGAAACCAGTGGAGAAACCAGAGACCGCCAAGGAGGATTCCGATCAGGATCAGCAGTCGGGGCATGGCGCCTCAGCCCCCGCTGCCGCGAATGACCTGATGGGTCAGCTGGAGCACCGCCCCGCCCCGGGACTCGCCGTAGCGGGTCAGGGCCTTGCGTCCTCCGGCGGCGTAGACGGCGACGGCCCCGAGCAGATCCCGCAACAGGTGGGGGCTGTTCGCGTCGAAGGGGCACCAGGCGCCCCCGCTGAGCCGGGCGATGTCACGAAAGCTGCGCTCCGCCACCGGGTCCCTGCCCTCCTGGAAGACGAAGGCAGGCACGCCGAGGAGACCGAGACGCCCCGCCAGGTCGGCGAGCCGCTCCTGATTCTCCTCCATGCAGTCTCCCACGAACACCAGGGCGTTGACCCGCCCGCGACCGGCCTCCTCGATGGCATGGGCCAGGACCCGCTCGATCTGGGTCAGACCCGCGGCACAGAAAACCCGGTTCATGCGCTGGAGCAGGGTGGCCGAGTCCGGGATCCAGTCCGAATGCTCGAGCTCCCGAAACCCACGGTAGAAGCACAGTTGGACCTCGATCCCCCCCAGGGCCTGGGTATCGGCAAACATGGCGGACTGGATCCGAGCCGCCTGATCCCAGGTGGGCTCCCGGCTCGCCGTGGCATCCATGGCGAAGATCAACCGGCCCCGGGGACCCGTCGGCGCCCGACGCGGTGTCTCGGCGACCCGGCCGAGGAAGGCGCCCAGGTCGTCTGCCGAGTCGATATCCTTACGGTCGGAGGTCATCGAGGGATTCCGCGGATTCAGAGGGGTCCTGGAGCCTGGACCGTTGGTAAGCCGCCTGGGGGCAGGCAAACGATGAGATGCTCGGGGACCCCGGTTGCAGAGCCTTGGCCCTTGGCCGTTCGCCCGAGAATGCCGACAAGCCCGGGCCGAATCAACCAGTGCCCCTGCACCCGTCGCGGGGCCCCACGCTGAAAGCTACAATCTATTAGTGCATTCGCAAATACCAAAGCGACCTGGGACTCGCCAATGTCCACCACTGAGACGCGCTCGCGACTACCCCCCGTCCTAACCCCGGCCCTGCGCCGGATGCTCGGCGTGGTGCTGATCCTGTTCGGGCTTCTCGCGGTCAACTCCCTATACCTGGTCGGCATCAGCGCGGCGGGGCTCCTCACCGACCGGACCCTTCAGACACCGGCCTATCTCTCCATGTTCCTGGCCCACCTCGGGCTCGGACTCCTGATCGTGATCCCAGCCCTGGTGTTCGGCGCCCTGCACCTGCGCCGTGCCCGCGTCCGGCCCAACCGCTATGCGGTGAGGGCGGGGATGGCCCTGTATGTCGTCGTGGTGATGCTCATCGTCTCCGGGCTCCTGCTGACGCGCTTCGAGGGGATGCAGATCGATGACGAGCGGGTCCGTGCCGTTGCCTATTGGGTCCATGTCCTGACTCCGCTGGCCGCGGTCTGGCTGTTCGTGCTGCATCGGCTCGCTGGACCCTCCCTGCGCTGGCGCTCGGGGCTGGCCTGGTCCGCTGGCGCGCTGGGCCTGGGTGTGGGCGCCGTGGCCCTTCACCTGGCGACCCTGCCCCCGGACGACGACTGGGTGCGCGGCTTCGAGCCGTCGCTCGCCGAGCAGCCCGCGTCCGGGGCCCTCCCGATCGCACGGCTCGACTCGGATGCCGTCTGCGCCGAATGCCATCAAGACATCGCGGCGCGCCACGAGGCGAGCGTCCACCGCCTGAGCTCGTTCAACAATCCGGCCTACCGGGCGAGCATCGACGAGACCCGCCGTGTGGTCCTGGAGCGGGACGGCAATGTCGCCGCCGCGCGCCTGTGCGCGAGCTGCCACGATCCCGTGCCCCTGTTCTCCGGGCGCTTCGACGACCCCGCCTACGACCCGGACGGGGATCCGGGCAGCCGAGCCGGCATCACCTGCATGACCTGCCACGCGATCAGCGCCATCGGGAGCCCCCGGGGCAACGCGGACTACCGGCTCGCCAACCCGCCTCCCTACCCCTTCGACGGCAGCGACAACCCGCTGCTCAAGACCCTCAACCGTCAGCTCATCCGGGCCAAGCCCGAGCTGCACAAGCAGAGCCTGCTCAAGCC
>JBAPYD010000703.1:0-3040 GCA_049284555.1 Chromatiaceae bacterium
TCCCGGCGCGGGCTGGAAGGGATTCGACCCCACGAGCGGCGAGGTCACGGGCAACAAACACATCGCGGTGGCGGTCGCACGCCATCCCGAGGCCGTGCCGCCGGTGGCCGGAAGCTTCGTCGGCCCAACCGGCCAGCAGCCCGTGTTGAACGTTGCGGTCCAGGTCAGCGCCCTTACCGTCTGAAAAGCTGCCCCGTTGCCTGTCAAAGGGGCGCCACAATATCCGCCGTATGACGCCCAAGACGATGTCCCGCCATCCACCGACCGCTAGGTGTAACAACCTGCAAACATCGGCGCCCCAGCCTGCAAACATCCGAGCCGATCCAGTTGGTGTCAAAGGAAGCTTAAGTGACGGGGTGATCCGGATGAAAGGCGGCCCGCCGGAGGCCTCGCAGTCTTCAGGGCGGTGACGCCGCCGCAGCCATGATCCGGACGACAAGAGCTCGAAAGGAGGCACACGCGAGGCACCTGCCTATAGCGCAAATATCAGAGAGGAAGTAACCATGCTAGTAACCTTTTCCTGCCCAGCCCACGCAAAGATTACGATGTTCGGCGACGCGGCAGTGCGACTGCTTAAGCTGATGGGGCACAGCGGTACGGTGCCCGGCGCTCTCCTTGCGGCAGATGTCCAGGCGGCACTGGAGCGTCTCGAGGCCGCGATCGAGGCAGACAAGCAATCGCCCGAACCGGAAGCATCTGCGCAACGCGAGGATGGCGAGCCTGCCGTCAGTCTCTCGCACCGGGCCTTGCCTCTGATCGAATTGCTCGAGGCTGCGGCGAAGGCAAAATGCGACGTGATGTGGGGCAGCAGCAACAAGTCCAGTGCCGCCGTGTGAAAGTCATTCCCACTGCCCGTACCGCAGGGATTCAGGGTAGCTGTTTTGAAGAGATGAACAGAGAGATTCCGCCATGACCTACTGTATTGGAATCATGCTCGATGCCGGGTTGGTCCTTGCATCGGACTCGCGTACCCACGCCGGGGTCGACAATTTTGCGAGCTTCTGCAAGATGACCGTGTTCGAGCGCGCCGGCGACCGGGTCTTCATTCTATTGAGCTCGGGCAACCTGGCCGGAACCCAGGCCGTCATCGGCTTGCTGAAGCAGCGCAACGCCAAGGATGGAGTTCCGAATCTCTGGGGAACGGAGTCCATGTTCGATGCCGCGATGGTGGTGTCGGATGCCATGCGGGACGTCGATCGGCGTGACGGCCAACACCTGGCCGCGAGTGGTGGCGGCTTCAACGCATCGTTCATTCTCGGTGGCCAGATCGCGGGAGAGCCGCCGCGCCTTTTCCGAATCTATGCGGAGGGCAACTTCATCGAGGCCAGCGTGGAGACGCCCTATCTCCAGACCGGAGAGACCAAATACGGTAAGCCGATCATCGATCGGGTCATTACCCGCTCGACCTCGCTCAACGATGCGGCACAATGTGTCCTTGTCTCATTCGACTCGACGATGCGTAGCAATTTGTCCGTCGGCATGCCGATCTATCTGATCTGCTATGAGCGAGATAGCCTTGAAGTGCGGATGCGCCGCCGCTTCGACGAGGGGGATGCGTATTTCAGTGCGCTCGGAAAGCAATGGACGGAAGGCACGCGGCAGGTGTTCAGCGTTCTGCCCAAGCTGGACTGGTCAGGCTACTGACGACAACGTTGGGGACCAAGGCGATGGATGCACGCGCAGCAGGCCCGGGGCGCTGCGCAAAGTGATCGTTGAATTCCCATGCGGGGTCCGTGCGGGCCGCGCTGCGGGGGGTCCCACGTAGCGGACCGGACGCCAACAAACCAAACTGCCGCACCTGCTCCAGGTAGCACGGGCGGCCCAGGAGTTCATTCATGAAGATCCGTATCGGCTACGAGCTGATCTATGACTGCCCGCAGCCGACCCCAATGATCCTGACCTTGAGCGTGCACTACTCGCGCGTCTCCGACATTATCGTTCCCGACCACCTAATAGCCGACCCGCCCGTTCCGCTCACCGCCTATCGCGACAGCTATGGCAACTGGTGCAGTCGTATCGTCGCCCCCCGAGGACAGGTTCGGCTGTCGACCGATGCGCTCGTGCGGGATACCGGTCTGCCGGACCCGGTGGTTCCGCAAGCGCGACAGACACCGGTGGAGGAGCTCCCGGACGAGACCCTGCTGTTCCTGCTGGGAAGCCGATACTGCGAGACCGATCGCCTGTCCGAAACCGCCTGGCATCTGTTCGGCAATTCACCGACCGGATGGGCGCGGGTCCAGGCGATCTGCGACTATGTGCACCAGCATATTGTCTTCGGCTATGAGCACGCGCGTCCCACTAAGACCGCCTACGAGGCGCTTCACGAGCGCACCGGCGTATGCCGCGACTACGCGCACCTGGCCATCGCATTTTGTCGCTGTATGAATATACCGGCACGTTACTGCACCGGTTACCTCGCCGACATCGGCATGCCCCCGCCCTACGGCACGATGGATTTCTCCGGTTGGTTCGAGGCCTATCTGGACGGCCATTGGTATACATTCGACGCCCGCAACAATATCCCGCGCATCGGACGTGTGTTGATCGCCCATGGCCGCGACGCCGCCGACGTCGCTATCAGCAACACCTTCGGGCCAAACACCCTCAAGGGCTTCAAGGTTTGGACCGAGGAGAGCGACGGATGAATGTCGAAAGGCCGCAGAGGCTAGCAGAGGGCCAAGTCGCTTCATCTGAAAGCCGATGTCGGATATGCTGGATCACTGCTTTTGCCTTTCCGTGAGCGGCCAATGGACGATATCCCGGCCGGTTACATAAAGAGCAACGGTGTCCGATTGACAAAGCCTGGATGGCCACAAGCTGCCGCTGCCTGAGCATCTCATAGGGTAACAGTCGGAGCCGCAGGGTTGTTTGGTTGTTTCACCATCCCTCACAGGGGAGTACGGACAGTCTCCCAGGGTGCGGCCTTGTAATAATGTGCTCATCAGCAGTATTCAGAACCAAATTGGTCGATTTTCTGCCAGAACTGAGCCCAGCGTCCGGCGGTGTTGACGAGTGAGCGCAGGCTGAGAATGATTTTGGC
>JBAPYD010000704.1:0-6801 GCA_049284555.1 Chromatiaceae bacterium
CGAGGACACCGGGCGGCCCGCTCGGCGCTTTTGGGGCCGCCTGTTGGGCCTGCGCTCGGGTCAAGGCGTCTCGAAGCTGCCCAACTTCTCGGCGCAGGGTCTCCAACTCGACGGCCTGGCCCAGGGCCTGCTCGCGCTCGGCAGCGCTTGGCGCCGGGGTGCTCGCGGGTGCTCCCGGCCCCGCCTTCGTGTCGCGCTCCAGCTTCTGGTTCAGCTCGCCCATGCGCTTCTCCATGCGCTCCAGGCGGTTCACCATCGCCTCCATCCCCAATTGGCGGGGATCGGCGTCGGTGAGGATGTTGCGCACCAGGGTGTCCCGGGGAGATGGGGCATACGGGTCCCGGGTGGTGGGGGGCGCGATCAGCAGGCTGCCCGCCGTGATCGCGACGACGACCAGCAGCCCGCCCCCTAGGGCCGCGGCGCGCTTGGCGTTCGGCGAGAGGTTCTCCCACCCTGCCCGCAAGCTCATCGGGGTCTGACCGCCGACTCGCGCATCCGCTCGCCCTGAGCCAGAACGAGGAAGACCTCGGTCTCCTCCCCCGGGGCGAGCACCTTGCGCGGCCAGGCCGCGACCGCCGCGACGATTCGGTTGTCGATGTCGCAGGCGTACTGGTCGACGGTGAGGGTGCCCTGGCTCGCGTTGCGCACCGCCGCGATCACCACGCTCGACGCGGGACCCTCGGTGAGCTGGGTCCTATGGAGCTTCAGCCCCTTGGCGCAGCGTACCTTGGTGGTACCCGCTCCCTTTTTGACCTGATAGCCAGGCGGAACCCGCCCCTGGGCCAGGCCCCGCAGCAGCTCCACGATGCTTGCGACGTAGGGGTGGGCGCCGCCCAAGGTGTCAGACACCGTCGCGTTGGCCAGCACCGGCAGGGCGGTGGCAGAGGCTCCGCTGGACACTGAGGCGGACGCGCCCCGGCGGCTGTAGCCAGGCATAGTGAGGCGAATCTCACGCGGGGGCACGTAGCGCGGAGCCAGGGTGAGCGATAGGGCCGTGGCGCTCCCCGGGGCATCGCTGACGTACAGGGCCACGGGCTCCTCGGTGTCGGTGGCCAGGTAGACCACCCGGCCGTCGACCTGGGTCGAGGCCGGTGAGACGGTGTGGACCACCGGGCTCTCGAAGGGGGTGACGATGCGGTTGAGGTGGCCGATGGCGATCTCGATCAGGACCGTGGTCCCTGGGCTGACGCTGACGGTGCGCGGACCGAGTTCCATGGCCACGGGAATCACGCCACCGACCCGGCGCAATGCTCCCCTCCCCGGGCCGCTCATCACGGTGCGGACCGCGCCACCGGGGAACGCCTCGGCCCAGGCACCGTTGAGCACGGGGCGCGAAGCGGCAGCACCGCACTGCCCGTCGAGGAGGGAACAGGGCACCACGGGGACCTCGAAGGGCGGGTCGGCCTGGGCAGCCGAGGCGACAAGCACGGCAGCGAGCACCGACAAACGCGCATTCCTCGTCATCATGGGTCCTCGCTCCGTAGGTCTTCGGAGCTGCGGTCGGCCGCCGAACGGGGGTTACCGCGATACACGTCCAGATGGGTGATGAGAGGCCGATAGTTCCGGAACTCCACCCGGACCTCGTAGGTGCGCTCGTTGCTCACGGGTTGGGCCGCCGGGCCTTCGGTGCGGTGCGTCCCGGTGACGAAGACGGTCCGGGTGGCGGTGTCATAGCTGACCTGACGCGGCGAGAAGCGCATGGAGACGCTTTCGCGCTTGATGGCCTCGGTCTGCTCCGCGATGGCCTTCATCACGGTCCGCCGCAGCCCGCCGGCGAACAGGGGATCGAGCACGCGGGTCAGGGATTCCACAGTGGCCGGGCTCACGTTGCCGAGCAGCTCCGCCACGTAGAGACCCCATGCCTCCTCCACCTCCTGGCTGGCGCGGTCCCGGGCGATGGTCACCTCGCCCTCCAGGACCGGTGGAACCAGCACCACGGTGCGCTGCACCTGTCCCACCAGTCCGACGAGGACCAGGTTGGCGACCACCAGCACCAGGATGGCGATCCGCCAGATGCGGTTCTCCAGGGTGGTGCCCCGCCAGGTGGCCAGGAAGTCCGTGAGCGTCATGGGGTGTAGCGGCGGGCGAAGGGATTGGGCGTGGTGCGCGCCGCGAGCGGCATGAGGCCCAGCCAGTAGAGCAGATGCAGGGCATAGCCGTCGGCCTGGCGGTCACGGAACTTGCGGTAGCCGTGGGCGACGAGGACCCCCAGGCCCAGGGCGATCAGGAGCCGGTCGGCGAGGATGCCGCCGACCAGCGCCAGCACCAGGGGCATGAGGTCGTCCAGGCGCCAGAGGAGCAGGGTGGGCGGCTCGTCGATGTGATGGGGAAAGTCGAGGGTCTCCATGGGGCGCCGGGGTGGAAGTGCTCACCTGGCGCCATGGTGGACCCAGTGAGAGCGTGCCCGCGATGGAGAAGTACGACCGAAAGCGGGCGCTTTGCCGCGGACGACGCGCTGGCCATCCACGCACCCGCTGGACTTCGTGGTGCTGAAAGGGCCCCTACCACAACGAGCGACCCTTGTCCTCCGGCCGGAGTCGTGCTAAGAACACGAGTGGGTGCATTGCAATCAGATTGGGTGCAGCATGGCCGACACCAGCATCACCATCCGCACGGATCCCGAGTTGGCCGCGAAGGTCACCGCCCTGGCAGCGGCCATGGACCGCTCGCGCAATTGGGTCATCGAGGCCGCGCTGCGGGAATACGTGGAACAGCAGGCATGGCAAATTGAAGGAATCAAGGAAGCCATGGCGGCCCTCGACCAAGGCGAGGGCATCCCGCATAAGGAGGTCATGGACGAGATGGACGCCTTGCTGTCCGAGCACGGCGCCCAGCCTTGAGAATCGTCTGGTCACCGCAGGCCCGCCGCGACCTGCGCGAGATCTATCTCCACATCCTTCCCGAGAACCGAGCCGCCGCCCGGGCGCTGCACGCGCGCATCCGAGAGTCCATCCTGCGGCTAGCGGACATGCCGCAACTAGGCCGGCCCGGGCGGGTACCGGGCACCCGGGAGCTGGTGGTCCCCGGTACCCGCTATCTCGTCCCGTATCGCGTCACTGAGGACACCTTGCAGGTTTTGCGCGTCTACCACGGCGCCCGGAAATGGCCGGAAGGGTTCCCGTGAACGCGCTGATCCCAGCCCAACCACATCCAACGGTGCTGGGGTCGCTGTGGATGATCGGCGAGGTGAGCACCGACGTCTGAGGGCATGGCCGTTGGCCGGACAGTCGCGGACCTTCTGTCGGTCAGTCAGTACCCGCGCCGGTGGCGTGCCTTAGCGGCGACGCGCTCCTTGAGGGACTGCGGGATCCCTTCGGCCATTAATCGGCCTGGGCCTGCGCCATCAGGCCCTTGCCGCTGCGGATGCTGAGAAGCGCGAAGGTGCGGGCCTTGCGCAGTGTCATCTGGCCATAAGCGTCCCGCAGGGTCCGTAGGTCATGCTGCTCCCGGACCGTCAGAGTGTCGCGGCCAGTCAGATCGACCAATCGCCGCTGGTCCTCATCGGAGAGGACCGCGTTAGCGATTGACAGCAAGGCTTGGTCGTCGCGCCAGGTCATCGCAACCAGCTCGGCTCGGATCGCGGGCGGCACATCATCCAGCGCGGGCAGCGCGACATCGAGCACGGCCGCAATGACCTCCTCGAGGGGACAGTGCATCGCCTGGGCGGCTTGACCGGCGCGTTCCGTGAGGGAATCGGGTAGATCAAGGGTGATCGTCGTCATGCCAACTCTCCGTGACCTTGGGCCTTGTGTACTCAATCCGCGAGGATGGGCCTGGCTCAAGGGCTTTACTCGTTGGGGATGATACGCGATCGGCGTCCCCGGCGACTCGATGCAGACATAGAGCCCCAAGGGGCTTATTGGTACCTGGGGCGCGGTCACAACCGGCTTGGAAGACCTACAGCCGCTTCTGGGCATTGGTCAAGGCGATGTCCACCAGGAGCGCGGTGAGTCCGCAAAGGGCCGGTACTGCGAGGGCAGGAATCGGGATCGGCGCGAACAGGAGCAGGCCGGCGCCGATCCAGAGCGAAAACAGGATCGAAAGAGCGGCGTGGTGGATCAAGGGGCTCGCATAGACGAATCCGTGCTGGCGGATCCGCCGGCGCAGCCACCCGTCCACGACGGCGGCCGGAAGGAGGATGGCGAGGAAGGGCCACCAGGCGACGAGCATCACCAGGCGTTGCAGGGCCTGGGCGAACGCGCCCCAGATGACGTCCAGTCGCCCCTTGAGCCAGGTCCAGATCGGGCTTTCCACGAGGGGCTCGAGCCCCACACCCGGCTCCACCCCCGGGCCGCTCGCAACCAGGTGGTAGGTCCAGGGAGCGATGCCGGTCTCGACGAACAGGACGTCGTACCAAGCGGTCGCCCGGGCCTGCATGGCCGCGGCGGACTCGGGTCCGTGCGTCGCCACCAGCCAGCCGGCTTCCGTCTCGGCGATCGAGCGCGACCACTCTGAGGGGATGAAGGAGGCGAATAGGATGAATTCCAGCAGGAACAGCAGGACTGTCGAGAATGCAGCCCAGAGCCAAACACCACCCCGCTCGCCCTTCGAGGAGCTATCCCACATGCATCGGCGATCTCAGCGATGGGCGGCGGGGAGCCATGGCCCGGACGATTACACTGCCGGGGGTTCGCCGAGGATCGGCAGCCGACCCTTGGTGACGCGCCCGCCCGGCCAGCGGGCCAGGTACTCGAAGTTGGGCAACTCGCCCAGGAGCGCCGCGGGGAAGAGGGGCGCCTCCTCCTCGTCGAGTCGCTCGCCGGCATTGCCGGTGTAGAGGAGCGGCTCGTCGTTGGCGCTGCTCGAGCCCTGACTGCGCACCACCGTGCACAGGCGCACCGCCGGGAGACTCTCGGCGATGTACTCCTGGGTCTTGGCATCGATCACGCGCATCGCGATCAGCCCGTTCAGGTTGCCCAGCACCTGGCGCGCCTTGTCCTCGCTGCCCAGGCGGGCGGCGAAGTCGGCGAAGGTCTGGGTGGCGATGGTGAGCCGCAGGCCCGCCCCGCGGCCCTTGTTGAGCACCTGAATCAGGGGGTCGGAGACGGTCTCGGCGGCCTCGTCGATGAAGATGTCGACCGGCTTGGGGTGTGGCTCGTTGTTGTAAATGGCCCCGGCGACGGCCGCCAAGTCCGCCGTCAGCATGGAGCCGATGGCGCTACCCACGATGGGGTCGGACAGGCTGTCGAGGCCCACGTAGAGGACCTCGCGCCGGGCGATGATCTCGCCCAGGGAGGCGGCGCGGCGCGGGTCGTTGGGATCCGCGTCATTGGGTGACAGGAGCCCCTCCAGGTTCCCCGAGGTGAGCATCACCAACACGGGCATCAGGCTCGCGATCATCTTACTGAAGTGCACCGCCTCGTGCTCCAGGAGACCCGCCAGGCCATCCACCACCGTGGAGGGGTGCGTCGGGCGGACCTTCTCGCGATAGAAGCGCAGGAGCCCCCGGGTGCGCTGACCTGGATCGCGCACCTTGCCGAGATACGGGGCGGCGTGCTCCTGCCAGTTGGCCTGGTGCCGGTCGAAGTAGCGCACCAACACCCGCTCCACCAGGGACTCCGCCCCCCCTTCCAGATACCGGCGCAGAGTCACCAGGGTCGGGCGCTCCTCGACCGCCAGGAGCCCGTGGACCGCGTGGCTGAGGGCCATCTGGCCGAAGGCCTTGAAGGGGTCATTGCCGGTCTCAGACGGGATCAGGGCGGCGACGCGGCTCGCGAGCTCGGTGGGCCGCTGGAAGTTGCGCAGGGGATCGAGGCGCACCGACGCGGCGGGAAAGACGGGGTGGAAGTAGACGAAGCGCTCGGGGGCCCGCGCGAGGGCGCAGGCGCGCTCGGCGGCGGCGCGCAGACCCTGATCGCCCTTGGGGTCGAGGATTACCACTGCCTCGCCGCGCAGCACCGTCTGGGTGACCAGGAGGTCGAAGAGCCGGGTCTTGCCGCACCCCGTGGTGCCCACCACCAGCAGGTGCCCCTCGGTGTGGCCGAGCGGAACCAGGATCTCCTGATCGGCGCCACCCAGCCCGTGAATCCAGTTAGCGCCCAGGCGGTCGCGATCGCGGGGGGCGAACCGCTCCGGGCCGGCGCGGATCAGATCGAGCGCCTCCTGCGCGTGACGCTCTGTCCAGTCGAATCCCCGGCCCGCCCAGAGGTAGCCCCGCCAGGCCGGCATACGCTGGGCGAACGCCTCGGGTGTGATGTAGGCTTGGGGGCGACCGCGCAGCCAGTCGCGCCGGTTGATGCCGCGAACGACCCGGGGGAGCCATGTGAGCGCCATCAGGAGGCTCGCCGCGCCCAACCAGCGGAATGAGGCCGCGTGGAGCTCCCAGCGATCTGCGGATGACCAGGAAACGAGCGCGACGCCCGCCCAGAGCAGCAGTGCGGGCAGCTCATAGAGGGGGCGCCAGGGATTGCGATAGGGCGTCACGGGCGCCGGGCCAGGAGCACCCCGCGCGGGTGGGGCCTGAACTGGGCCTGGAACTGCAGCAGGCGGATCAGCTTCGCTACCGGCATGCGGCGCTCCTCGGCCAGGGCCTCAAGCGTAGCGGTCCCAAGAAGGAGACCATCCGGTCCGTGCTCCACCCGAACCTGACCCTGCTCGCATTGAGCTGCGATCTCCTCGGCGATGTCCCGGGAGAGGTTGCCACGGGGTATAGCCTTCTTCGCCGCACCGCGCGCCCGAGTTGTCTCAGGCGTGGCGCCTGCTTCGTTCGGTCCTGGTGACGGTGACTCAGACGCATGGGTACCCAACGACAGGGAGCGGGCCAGATCCGGTCCCAGACAGGCCGAGAATGCCGTGCTCGCC
>JBAPYD010000705.1:0-4035 GCA_049284555.1 Chromatiaceae bacterium
CCATTACACGGATGAAGGAGCGCGGGTTGTTCGCTTGCAGAACATTCGTGCCGGACGATTCGACGGCACCGATGAAGCATTCTTGGATCTCGGTTATTTCCAACAGGAGCTATCGGGCCACGATGTAGTGGCAGAGGATGTGTTGATTGCCGGACTAGGAGACGAAAACAACCAGGTGGGACGTGCGTGTGTTGCGCCCGGAGACCTTGGTCCGGCACTCGTCAAGGCCGATTGCTTTCGATTTCGTCTCGAGGCAAAGGCTGCCGTGCCGAGCTTCATCGCCATGCAATTGTCAGCAGGCGCATCCTTCGATGGAGGCTACTATGCAACCGGGACTACTCGACAAAGAATCCCTTTGTCGGTAACAGGAAGACGCCGAATCGCGTTACCCCCAGTACCGGAGCAAAGGGCAATCGCCAGCCGCATTGACCGCGAGACCGCCAAACTCGACGCCCTCATCAGCGAAGCCGAACAAGCCATCTCCCTCCTCCAAGAGCGCCGCACCGCTCTTATCTCCGCGGCCGTGACCGGCAAGATCGACGTTCGCGGGCTGGTTGATCGGGATGAGGCGGCATGATCCGCCAAGTGTCCCGCCGCACCGCCATCGTCGGGTTACGGCGCGCACCAGCACCGAGTCAACCTGCCTTCTCGGAGGTGGCGCGCCTAACCCGACCCACCTCCGCCGCCGTCACCGGCAAGATCGATGTCCGCGGGCTGGTGGAGTTGGAGGCGGCATGAGCACGGGCGAGCTCCGCGCTCTGGCTCCTATGGTCAAGCGGGGTAGCCGCACACCCCGGCGTTGCCATTTCGCCTTCTTTATCGCATGATCGACCGCACGATTCTCCGGCGGCACGAGGATGCGATCATGCCGACGATCACAGCGAATGATCTGAAGACCAAAGGCGTAGCCGCCATCGAGGCGGCCCTGGCGGAGGAGCCCGAAGCGCTGGTTTCCGTGCGGGGGAAGGACCGCTTCGTGGTGATGGAGCTTTCCCACTACCACCATCTGCGCGAATGCGAGCTGGAGGCGGCCCTGGCGGAGACCCGCACCGATCTGGCGGCGGGCCGCTATGTCGTCGAGACCGCGGCCGAGCACGCAAAGCGCCTGGATGCGGAGCTGGGGCCGGCACAGGCAAAGGGCGACTAGCGCAACGATCCGGCCCATGGCCTTCCAGCTCGTCTTCACCGAACGGTACCGACGGATCGAGGCCCGGTTCCTGCGGCGGCATCCGGAGGTCCGGCGCCAGTACGACAAGACACTGGCACTCCTGGAGGCGAACCCCTTCCACCCGTCCCTGCGGCTGCACCCCCTCAAGGGGCGTCTGGCCGCACTGCATTCGGTGTCGATCAACCTGTCCTACCGCAGCACCCTCGAGCTGTTGATCGAGGAGGAGCGGATCATCCCCATCAATCTGGGCAGCCACGACGCCGTGTATTGACCGATGAGCCACCACAAGGCCGACGTTCACCTGGAGGCCGCGTTCGAGGAGGACATCTGCGCCCACCTGGCCGCGCACGGATGGCACTACGCCGAGGGCGATGCCCAGCACTACGACCGCGCCCGAGCACTCTTTCCGCCAGACCTGGTCGCCTGGGTCCAGGAGAGCCAGCCCAAGGCGTGGGAGGCCCTGAGCAAGGCGCACGGCCCCGCTGCCGAGACCGTCCTCCTCGACCGAATCCGCAAGCAGATGGACGCCCGCGGGACCCTGGACGTGCTGCGCCACGGGGTGGAGGTCCTGGGGCTCAAGAAGCCCCTCCAGCTCGCCCAGTTCAAGCCAGCCCTGGGCATGAACCCGCAGCTTGAGCAGCGCTACCAGGCCAACCGCCTGCGGGTGGTGCGCCAGGTGCATTACTCCCTGCACAACGAGAACAGCCTGGATCTGGTGCTGTTCCTGAACGGCGTGCCCGTTGGTACGGGTGAGCTGAAGACCGACTTCACCCAGTCGGTCGAGGACGCGGTGGACCAATACCGCTTCGACCGCCACCCCAAAGCGAAGGGCCAGGGGAGCGCCGAGCCCCTCTTGAGCTTCCCAAGCGGGGCCTTGGTCCACTTCGCCATCAGCAACTCCCGCGTGCGCATGACCACCCGCCTCCAGGGACCGGCCACGGTCTTCCTCCCCTTCGACCAGGGGGACGGCGGCGGGGCGGGCAATCCAGTGAACCAGACAGGGCATCGCACCGCCTATCTGTGGGAGCGGGTCTGGGAGCGGGAGAGCTGGCTGGAGATCCTGGGGCGTTATCTCATCGCCCAGCGCGACAGCAAGAAGCAGATCCGCTCACTCATCTTTCCCCGCTTTCACCAGCTCGACGCCACCCGCCAACTGGTGGCCACGGTGCTCGCCGAGGGGCCGGGCGGGAAGTACCTGATCCAGCACTCGGCGGGCTCGGGGAAGACCAACACCATCGCCTGGGCCGCCCACTTCTTCGCCGACCTGCACGACACGGCGGACAACAAGGTGTTCGACACGGTGCTGGTGATCTCGGATCGCACCGTGCTGGATGCCCAGCTCCAGGAGGCGATCTTCGACTTCGAGCGCACCACCGGCGTGGTCGCCGTCGTCACTGGCAAGTCCGGGAGCAAGAGCGGCGAGCTGGCCGAGGTCCTGGCCGGGGGCAAGAAGATCGTGGTCTGCACCATCCAGACCTTCCCCTTCGCCCTGGAGAGGGTGCGCGAGCTGGCGGCGACCCAGGGCAAGCGGTTCGCGGTGATCGCCGACGAGGCCCACAGCTCCCAGACCGGGGAGTCCGCGGCCAAGCTCAAGGCGGTGCTCTCCGCCGAGGAGCTGGAGGCGCTGGCCGATGGGGGCGAGGTGAGCACCGAGGACATCCTGGCCGCCCAAATGGCAGCCAGGGCCAAGGATACGGGCATCACCTACGTCGCCCTCACCGCGACGCCTAAGGCCAAGACCCTGGAGATCTTCGGGCGCCGCCCGAACCCGGACCAGCCGGCGGGGCCGGGCAACCTGCCCGGCGCCTTCCATGTCTACTCCATGCGCCAGGCCATCGAGGAGGGCTTCATCCTTGACGTGCTGAAGAACTACACCCCCTACAGGCTCGCCTTCCGCCTCGCCAACGGGGGCCGGGAGCTGGACGAGCAGGAGGTGGAACGCTCTGAGGCGCTCAAGGGCATCATGCGCTGGGTGCGCCTGCACCCCTACAACATCGCCCAGAAGGTGCAGGTCGTCGTCGAGCACTTCAGGGAGAACGTGGCTCCGCTGCTCGCCGGGCAGGCCAAGGCGATGGTGGTGGTCGGCAGCCGCGTGGAGGCGGTTCGCTGGCAGATCGCCATCACCAAGTACATCAAGGACCAGGGCTACCCCATCGGGGTCCTTGTGGCCTTCTCCGGGGAGGTGACCGACAAAGATTCCGGCCCGGATCCCTTCAGCGAGCACAGCAAGATCCTCAATCCCGGGCTGCACGGGCGTGACATCCGTGAGGCGTTCAAGGGGGAGGAGTACCACCTGCTGCTGGTGGCCAACAAGTTCCAGACCGGCTTCGATCAGCCGCTGCTTTGCGGCATGTATGTGGACAAGCGCCTGGCGGGCATCCAGGCGGTGCAGACCCTCTCGCGGCTGAACCGCTCCCACCCTGGCAAGGACACCACCTACATCCTGGACTTCGTGAACGATCCGGACGAGGTGCTCGCGGCCTTCAAGCCCTACTACGAGACCGCCGAGCTGTCCGGGATGACGGACCACAACCTGGTCTACGACCTGCGCGCCAAGCTCGACGCCAGCGGCTATTACGATGACTTCGAGGTGGAGCGCGTGGTGGCGGCGGAGCTGGACCCCAATGCCACCCAGGCCCAGCTCTCGGCGGCCGTGGAGCCGGTCGCCGACCGGCTCCTCAAGCGCTACAAGGCCGAGCGCGAGGCACTGCGGGTCGCCAAGGCCAAGAAGGACGCGACCGCCGAGCAGGCGGCGCAGGACGGGATCAACGCCCTGATCCTCTTCAAGCGCAATCTCGGCGCCTTCCTTCGCGTCTATAGCTTCCTCTCCCAGATCTTCGACTACGGCAACACCGACATCGAGAAGC
>JBAPYD010000706.1:0-1690 GCA_049284555.1 Chromatiaceae bacterium
AGCCTGGCGCGCTTGCCCGAGCTGGCCGAGGAGCTTGCCGCGGCGCTCGCCGCCGGCTGGAGCCCCTCCGCACAGCTCGCCCTGGGCCAGGGGATGGGACTCGCCGATGTGGGCCTGCCGGAGGACTGGCAGGCCCCTTCCTTCACCGTCACCCTCGATTTCGAGCCCGAGGACATCGCCCGGGACCCCAGCTTCGGCCTGGCCGCCGGGACCCTCGCCGACTGGGTGGACCCCATGGCGCTCGAGGGCATCACCATCGCCGACGACCCGGAGTTCTTCCGCCGACTCGCCCGGGCCGGGAATCTGCCGACCTACATCAAGCGGGGCCTCCCGCCACTGCATGGCGAGCGGGTGCCCACGGTGGCCTTCCTGGAGGCCGAGGCCGCGGTGCTCGACCCATCGGTCGCCGCCAGCCGGGAGCTGCGCGAGCGGCCGGCGGAAACCCACTTGTTGCGCGCTCGGGAGCGGGTGCGCCTCGTCGATCAGGCCGCCCAGCTCCTCGGTCGCCACTATGTCCACCTGCCCATGAAGCGGGCGATGCACGCCATCGACCCGTTGCAGCGCCTGCGACTGCTGCGTTACCGCATCGAGCAGGACGAGACCCTGGGCACGCCCTCCAGCGACCTCGCCTTCCATCTGGAGCTGAGCGAGATATTTCGCTCAATGCGCGACCTGCATACCACCTACTGGCTCCCGGCGCCCTACCGTCGCGAGGTGGCCTGGCTGCCCTATCTCATCGAGGAGTACCAGGAGGACGGGCAGACCCGGTTCCTGGTCTCCCGGGTCATCGGCAAACCGGGACCCGACAGCTTCGTGCCGGGCGTGGAGGTGCTCTACTGGAACGGCACCCCCATCGAGCGGGTGGTCGATCAGCTCGCGGACACCATGCCGGCGGGCAATCCGGCCGCGCGCCGGGCCAGGGCCATCAACGCCCTGACCGTACGCGCCCTGGGCGATGGCCATCTGCCGGCGGAGGACTGGGTGACGCTGCGCTACCGCACGCGCACGGACCCGCCGCGCACCCTGGAGTACCAGCAGCCCTGGCTGCTGTTCGAGCCCTCCCGCCGCTGGCGGGTGCTGCAGCTGGAGGATGCCGATGCCGCGGCCACGGGCATAGGGGTGGATGACGGCACCGACGCCGTGCAGCAGACCAAGGCACTCCTCTACGCGGGGATGACGGTGGACACCGAGGAGGCGGCCCTGGCGCGGGGTGAGGCGCTGGAGATGGCGGCCGGTCCAGGGGAGCTCCCCACCCGGCTCCCGACCATCTTCCGCGCCCGCCAGATCCCGGACCCGACCGGGGAGAACGAGGGCTATGGGTACCTGCGGGTCTTCTCCTTCAACATCGACGACGCGGACACCTTCGTCGAGGAATGCCAGCGGCTGCTACGCCAGCTCCCGCCGAACGGACTGGTGCTCGATCTGCGCGGCAATGCCGGCGGTCTGATCCACGCTGCCGAGCGCACGCTCGAGCTCTTGAGCCCCAGGCCCATCGAGCCCGCCCGGGCCCAGTTCATCAACACCCCGGCCAATCTGGCCCTGTGCCGGCGACACGGGCCCTCGACGCTCTTCCCTGATTTCTCGCTCAAGCCCTGGACCGACTCCATCGCGAGCTCCGTGGCGACCGGGGCGACCTACTCCCTGGCCTTCCCGATCACCACACAAGAGGACTGCAACCGATGCGGCCAGT
>JBAPYD010000707.1:0-2027 GCA_049284555.1 Chromatiaceae bacterium
ACCCGGCGCCGGCCGGCGAGGAAGTCCCCCGTCACCGACCCCTCCGACTCCAGGATCTCGCCGAGGGTGCCGTTGAAGGTCACGCGGCCCCCGTGCTCGCCGGGGCCCGGCCCCAGGTCGATGATGCGGTCCGCGGCGCGCATCACCTGGGGGTCGTGCTCCACCACCAGGAGCGAGTTCCCCTGGTCCCTCAGGCGGTGCAGGACGCTCGTGATGCGGCCCAGGTCCCGGGGGTGGAGCCCGATGCTGGGCTCGTCGAGCACGAACAGGGTGTTGACCAGGGAGGTCCCCAGGGCGGTGGTGAGGTTGATGCGCTGCACCTCACCCCCTGAGAGCGTGCGGGACTGGCGGTCGAGGGTGAGATAGGGCAGCCCCACCTCGCACAGGTAGCGCAGGCGCGAGCGGATCTCGGTGAGGGGCAGGTCCAGGGCCTGGCCCAGCCCCCCGGGCAGACGCAGGGCACCGAAGAAGTCCACGCAGCGGTCCAGGGGCAGACCGGCCAGGTCCGGCAGGTTGAGACCCGGCAGCGCCTCCCAGGCCGCGTCGGACATGGTCACCCGCCCGTGCCGGAAACGCTCCCGGTTTGCCGCGTTCTGCCTCGGCCCTCGCCACTCGGCCCTCGGCCCTTCTTCTGACACCAACCTCCAATCCAGCGCGTCGTCCTTGAGCCTGGCCCCATTGCAGGCCGGGCAGACGTCGTAGGAGCGATAGCGGGACAGCAGTACCCGCACGTGCATCTTGTAGGCACGGCCCTCCAGCCAGTCGAAGAAGCGGCGGATGCCGTACCAGACGCCGGCCTCCCACTCGCCCTCGCCCTCCAGGACCCAGTGGCGGTCCGACTCGGAGAGGTCCCGCCAGGGGACGTCGGTGGGGATGCCCCGGCGGTGGGCGAAGCCTATCAGGTCCTCCTGGACCTCCGAGTAGCTGTCCGACTGGATGGGCTTGATGGCCCCTTCGATCAGTGACTTGGAGGGGTCCGGCACCACCAGGCCCCAGTCTACCCCGATGACCCGGCCGAACCCCCGGCAGGTGTCGCAGGCCCCCAGGGGCGAGTTGAAGGAGAAGAGGTTCGGGACCGGATCCCGGTAGGCGATGTCGCAGTCCGGACAGTGGAGGTCCGCCGAGAAGCGCCGGGGCGGGCCCGGCTCCCGATCCTCCCCCAGTGGGACGACGAGAAGGCGGCCATGACCTCGCGCCAGGGCGGTCTCCAGGGCCTCCAGGGCCCGGCCCCGATGGTCCTCGGTGAGCCGGAGCCGGTCCTGGATCACGGTGAGCGTCGGTCCCTCCTCGGCCAGGAGCCGCACGTAGCCCTGCTGGGCCAGCAGGGCCTTGACCTGCTCGACGCCCAGGGACTCGGGCACCGGCACCTCGAAGGCGATCAGGACCCGGGGCGTCTCCCCCGATCCATCCGTCAGCGACCCCCAGATGGTCTCGGGGGTGTCCCGCCGCACCTCCCGTCCGCAGCCCCGGCAGAAGAGTCGGGCCGCCCGCGCGAACAGGAGCTTGAGGTAGTCGGCCAGCTCCGTCATGGTCCCCACAGTGGAGCGGGAGGTGCGCACCGGGTTGGTCTGGTCGATGGCGATGGCCGGGGGGATCCCCTCGATGCGATCCGCCGCCGGGCGGTCCATGCGGTCCAGGAACTGGCGGGCGTAAGGGGAGAACGTCTCCACGTAGCGCCGCTGCCCCTCCGCGTAGACGGTGTCGAAGGCCAGCGAGGACTTGCCCGACCCCGAGACCCCGGTGACCACGATCAGCTCCCCCAGGGGCAGGTCCAGGTCCAGGTCCTTCAGGTTGTTCTGCCGCACCCCGCGAAGGCGGATGCAGTCGTGGCTCGGGTCGGGTCGGGACATCCAGTGGGAACGGGAATTAGGCGCGCAGCCGCAGGGGCGGGTCCACGATTCTACCGTGACCATGCCCCGAGAGACGTCGATTCTGATTCTGTCGGCGAGCCCTCGGCCGTCTCGTCAGCTCGGGCCGTGCCAGGGGCGCTCAAGGTCGAGCCGCGGATATCCTGGGCCTTGTGGATA
>JBAPYD010000708.1:0-2103 GCA_049284555.1 Chromatiaceae bacterium
TCGCCACGCCGCTCGCGCAGTCGGTCCGCGCCGTCGGGCAGCCGGTTGTTGGCGAGCGCGGCTGCGGCACCGAGACCGACGTTGTGCGCGACGTTCTCGGTGCCGGGTCGCAGTCCATGCTCCTGGCCGGCACCGTACTGGATCGGGACGATCGGCGTGCCGGCGCGCAGGTAGAGGGCGCCGACCCCCTTGGGCGCATAGAGCTTGTGCCCGGCAATGGTGAGCAGATCCACCCCAAGGGCATCGACAGCGACCGGGACCTTGCCCACCGACTGGGCGGCGTCGGTATGGAAGAGCACGCCGCGGGCGCGGGCCAGGGCGGCGAGCTCGGCGATGGGCTGGAGGGTGCCGACCTCGTTGTTGGCGTGCATCACCGAGACCAGCACCGTGTCCTCTCGCAGGGCCTGGGCGAGGTCCCGCGGCGAGACCTGCCCGGTTTCGTCCACCGGCAGTACCGTGACATCCCAGCCCCGTTCGGCCAGGTGCGCCATCGGGCGGGCGACGGCGGGGTGCTCTACGGCGCTGGTGATGAGGTGCCGGCCCCGCCCCTTCAGTGCCTCGGCCACCCCGAGGATGGCGAGGTTGTCGGCCTCCGTGGCGGAGCCGGTGAAGAGAATCTCCCCTGGCGCCGCCCCGATCAGGGCCGCGACCTGGCCGCGGGCGCGCTTCAGCGCCTCCTCAGCCTGCCGGCCGTAAGGATGGCTGGAGGACGGGTTGCCGAAGTGCTCCCGCAGCATCGGCAGCATGGCCTCCAGGACCTCGGGCGCAACCGGGGTAGTGGCGTTGTAGTCGAGAAAAATCGGTGGACTCACCATTCGGACTCGACCCAGCCGCAGAGCGAGGCATTGCCACTGGTGCCAACCGATGGGGGCGGCGGTACCTCAGCCATGGCTCCACTCCGCCATCCACTGCTCCTGGGTCGCCTCGAGCAGCCGTTGCAGATTCACCAGCTCGGGCCTCGCCGTGTCGTTCTCTATCGGGTCATGCTGCTGCCGGCGATTAGAAGACCAGCACGCGCTCGGCGGCCAGGGTGCGCTCGGCCAGCTCATCCAGCGTGCTGCGCCGGGCCCCTTCGACCAGCTCCGTATCGGCGAGTCCTCGGGCGTCCATGCAGGTGCCGCAGAGCAGGACCTCGCCGGTGCGGACGATCGCCTTCGTCATCAGTTCCAGGTTGTAGTAGCCCTGGGGCACCTTCTGCCCGGCCTTGGCGCAGGCCACCGCGTCGCCCATCAGGAAGACGGTGACCTCGGCGCCCTTCTGCGCTACGGCCTTGGCCAGGCGCAGGCCGTTGAAGCTGCGCTCGGTGCCGTAGGGTGGGTCGTTGAGGATGAGCAAGGCCTTCATTGGGTGACTCCGGTCTCGGGTTGGGGATGGGCGTCTTCGACCGGCCAGCCCTGGGCTAGCCAGGCGGTCATGCCGCCTTGGATCACATGAACCTCGGCGAAGCCGCGGCGGGCGAGCAGTGCCGCCGCCTTGGCCGAGCGGCGGTCGGTGCGGCAGACCAATGCGATCGGCCGCTCCAGGTCGGTGCCCAAGGTATCGATCTGTCCGCCGAGGTCCTCCAGGGCGATGTTGGTGGCCCTGGCGATGTGGCCCTGCTCGCCGACGAAGTCCGCGGCGGTGCGCACGTCGAGCAGGAGCAGATCAACACCTTCGTCCAAGCGGCGCTTCAACTCGGCGATCGGGAGCATCGGCCGCTGGCGCAGCCGCGCCACCAGCCGCGGCAGGAAGGCCACCGCCGCGAGCAGGGCGAGCGCGATCAGGCCTTTCTGGATCAGATCCTCACCGCCCGCCACCGCCTCGCGCCCGGCGAAGCCCAGGTAGGTGTAGGCGATGGCCCCCGGCAGCATGAAGACTAGGGTCGCCAGCAGATAGGGCAGGAAGGGAGTGCGTGTGAGGCCGAGGGCGTAGTTCAGCAGATTGAAGGGGAACAGCGGCACCAGCCTGGTGAAGGCGACGAAGCGCCAGCCCTCGGCCTCGACCCCCCGGACCAGGTGCGCGAGCAGCCCCTTGGCGCGGGCCTGCACCCAGCCCCCCGCCAGATAGCGGGCAACGAGGAAGGCGAGCCCGGCCCCGAGCGTGGCCCCAAGCAGGTTGTAGAGG